>RFMK01000067.1 GCA_009927705.1 Actinomycetota bacterium
TCTGGTTCTTGGCGAAGCACAAGCGCCATTGTTTCTGGGCCAGCAATATCTGCCTTATTTAACGCAATAATCTCGGGGATTTTTGCCCCACCGATTTCGTCGATGACTCCGCGGACTGCCGCTATCTGTCCGATTGGGTCGGGATGCGAGCCATCCACTACGTGGACGATGACATCAGCGCCAGAAACTTCTTCTAGCGTTGATTTAAAGGCGTCAATCAAGTCGTGCGGCAGATGTTTTACGAAACCGACGGTGTCACTCAAGGTATAGACGCGACCATCCGTGGTTTCTGCGCGGCGAACTGTGGGATCCAAGGTTGCAAAGAGCGCGTTCTGGACAAGTACTCCGGCATTGGTAAGGCGATTCAGGAGTGAAGATTTTCCAGCGTTGGTGTAACCCGCGATTGCGACTGAGGGAATCGAGTTACGTCGTCTTTCTTGCCTCTTTGTATCACGAGCAGTCTTCATTGCATTAATTTCTCGACGGAGCTTTGCCATCTTGTCGCGGATACGACGACGATCAACTTCAATTTTCGTTTCACCAGGTCCGCGTCCGCCGATTCCACCTGCCTGGCGCGAGAGTGAATCACCCCAACCGCGAAGTCTTGGCAACATGTAACTCATCTGGGCTAACTCAACTTGGGCCTTACCTTCTTTGCTCTTTGCGTGCTGGGCAAAGATGTCGAGAATCAGCGCGGTTCGATCAACAACTTTTACTTTTACTTTATCTTCCAAGTTCTTGAGCTGCGATGGGCTTAATTCACCATCGCAAACAACGGTGTCCGCACCCGTTGACTTCACAATTCCCTTAAGTTCGCTGACTTTTCCAGAGCCGATGAAAGTTGCAGGATCTGGTTTATCTCGGCGTTGAATGAGAGCATCTAAAACAGTAGAGCCTGCGGTTTCGGCTAGAGCTGCTAACTCCTCCATCGAATTCTCGGCATCCGTAATGGTTCCTTCGGTCCAAACCCCCACGAGAACAACGCGCTCGAGACGAAGTTGGCGATATTCAGCTTCCGAGATATCGGTGAGTTCAGTAGAAAGACCCACCACGCGTCGCAGAGCTTGGCGATCGCTTAGTTCTTGTTGGGTGGATTGAAATGAATCGGGAATGAAAATATCTGAGTCGTATTCGGCGGCAACTTCTCGACTCTCGGCAATGAGCTTGTCGACTTCGTCGATCTCGCGTTTGTTAGCCAAGGAATGGCCCCAAATCATGATCTTTCAAAAGGACTGCCGGTCCGGTAAGTGTTGCATTGGAATGTGGGTCAATCTCCACAACGAGTCGTCCGCCCGGAGGATTAATCACCCAACGCGCCGGCAACTTCATGCCTTTTTTCGCAGTCGCAGCAAGCGCAACAGCGCAAGTTCCAGTGCCGCATGAACGAGTTTCGCCACTTCCGCGTTCGTGAACGCGCATCTTCAATTCGCCATCAGGTAAGAATTCAACGAACTCAACGTTTACGCCTTCTGGGTAAGTGTCTTTTGGTCGCACGACTGGAGGATGCTTGAGATCTCCAACATCATCGATTGAGTCAACGAATACGACAGCATGAGGATTGCCAACATCGATGTTGTAACCATTCCAGACTTTTCCATTATTGGCCGCGGTAATTTCGCCATCAAGAATCTGAACTTGTCCCATATTGACGCTGATGTCGCCGGTATCGGGAACACTCAAATACTTTGCGCCATCGCGAGTGAGAATCGAGAAGATTCCTGCCGGATGATGCCCTCGTTCGACCAAGTAACGAGCCATGACGCGAATGCCGTTTCCGCACATCTCCGCGAGGGATCCATCGGAATTGCGATAGTCCATAAACCATTTGCCATCGCGCTTTGTGATTCGGATAAGTCCGTCAGCGCCAATGCCAGTCGCTCTATTGCAGATTGCTGCAGTCTGTTTCGATGAAAGATTGTTGTGGTCTTCAGGATCGAAGACGATGACAAAGTCGTTTTCTGTGCCGTGGCCGTAAGTGCCAATCAAAGATGTGCTCATGCACCGCTCATCGTAGAGGAGATGACGCGCTCGACAAGTTCTGCGACAGGAGCCTTCTTAATCCAAGTAATGCGCTCATCACGAGAAAACCACGTTTCTTGACGACGGGCATATTGACGAGTGGCCCGCTTGGTTTCTTCCTTCGCTTCTTCTTCAGTCATGAGCCCTTGCGCGAACTTGATGACTTGGGCATAACCCAACGCCGCTTGGGCGGTTCGACCTTCAAGCAGACCTTCGGCCATCAAATCGCGCACTTCACGCACCAAGCCTTGTTCCCACATGCGCTCTACTCGAAGATTGATTCGCTCTTGCAATGTCTCGCGTTCCATTACCAGCCCAAATTGTCGCGCTTGGGGGTACTTCGTACTTCCGACTCGAGGCAGATTCGCAGTGTAGGGACGGCCCGTCAATTCAATGACTTCAAGCGCTCTCACAACTCGACGCACATTCTCTTTTGGAATTGCAGCAGCTGCAGCTGGATCCAATTTCTCTAGAAGGGCATGCATAACATCGGCGCCTAATTCTTCAGCTTGCTTTGCAATCTTCTCACGTACTTCTGGGTGGGTATCAGGGAAGTTCAAGTCGTCGAGAATTGATTTTATATACAACCCAGTTCCCCCAACCACGATTGCAGGAATCGATTGTTTGAGAAGTTGGTCGATGATAGATCGAGCATCGCTTTGATATTGCGCAACCGATGCCTCCTCGTTTACCGAGAGCACATCGATGAGATGATGCTTGATTCCCTGGCGCTCTTCCATTGAAAGTTTCGCGGTTCCGATGTCCATGCCTTTATATAGCTGCATTGAGTCGGCATTGACGATGTGGCCCTTGAGTTCCTTAGCGAGTTCGACCGCGAGATCACTTTTTCCTGTTGATGTTGCACCACATATGACGATTAAGGTCATTTTGCAGGAACGCTCTTCAAGGTTGGGATTCCCAACATCACACCTGTTGATTCCGCTTCTTTCTTCCGGGCTTCAAAGGCGTCACCACCGCGAGTTCTTCGGACTGATATTGGCTCTCCGGTTGAGAGAACAAAGTGAGGTTTGGCGCTGGTGATGCGAATTTCTGCGATATCTCCAGGTCTCAAATCTGCGGTTGCATCGCAATGCACGAGGCGGAAATCTCTACTCTTGCCGCTCGCACGATCTCCCTCCACATCAGTCACCAAGATCTCAGCCACCGATCCAACAACATCTTGATTCACTGATTGAGACACCGCATTCAAGTGCTCGTGGAGCCTGGTGTATCGCTCTGCGACAACATCAGCAGGAATCTGATCAGGCATCTCGGCCGCAGGAGTTCCTGGACGCTTTGAGTATTGGAATGTGTACGCAGCCAAGAATCGAAGGTCTGTGCAGATATCCATTGTGGCTTGGAAATCAGCTTCGGTTTCACCGGGGAATCCAACGATGATGTCGGTGGTGATGGTGGAGTGCGGCATTGCAGCTCGAACTTTGTCGATGATTCCACGATAGCGATCGGTGCGATACGAACGACGCATTGATTGCAGGATTCGATCTGAACCCGATTGCAGTGGCATATGAAGGTGTGGCATGACGTTGGGGGTTTCAGCCATCGCTTCAATTACATCATCGGTGAAATCACGAGGATGTGGCGACATAAATCTGATTCGCTCAAGGCCATCAACTTTTCCGCACTCACGGAGGAGATTTGCAAAAGCAGTTCGGTCGCCAAAATCAACACCATATGCATTGACGTTCTGACCCAACAGGGTCACTTCCGTGACGCCGTCAGCAACTAACGCACGAACTTCAGCAAGAATGTCGGTTGCAAGCCGATCTTTCTCTCGTCCACGTAGCGCGGGAACTATGCAGAAAGTGCAGGTGTTGTTACATCCAACTGAGACTGAGACCCATGCAGAAAATGCGGAATGACGGCGTGATGGAAGCGTGGAGGGGAAATGCTCGAGCGCTTCTTTGATTTCAATCTGTGAGCTTTTTTCGATGCGTGCTCTTTCAAGCAGCGTAGGTAGAGAGCCAACATTGTGAGTTCCAAAAACAACGTCGACGTAAGGGGCTTTCTTAAGGATTGTTCCCTGGTCTTTTTGAGCCAGACATCCGCCAATCGCGATCTGCATTTCAGGGCGAGATTTCTTGGTTGGGGCTAGGAAACTCAAATGGCCGTAAAGCTTGTTATCGGCATTTTCCCGAACGGCGCAGGTATTGAAAACAACAAGATCGGGATCGGAGCCTTCTTGCGCTGGAATGTAACCCGCTGCATCCAATGAGCCAGCGATACGTTCGGAATCATGAACGTTCATCTGGCAGCCCAGAGTTTGGATGACGTAGGTACGGCTCACGTGAGCAATCGTACCTACGTCTTAATGACCAGGATTAACTTCGAGAAATTCCTAACTCCGCAAGCACCCTCGTCACGATATGGCCGGAAAAACCTCGACGCGATAGCGCGCCATGCATTCGGCGATACGCGACCTCGGGAGCAAGAGCTCGAACGG
>RFMK01000089.1 GCA_009927705.1 Actinomycetota bacterium
CGCTGAGATTGATCACGAGATTTTTTCTTTAGCTCTGATTGAAAAGACTGGCGTTTGCGGCTGCAGTCTTTTCTTCTGAACTCACCATGACATTTGGTGGTGAGAGCAAGAAAACTTTCGAGGTGACGCGCTCGATTGTGCCGGCATGACCGAAAACAAGTCCCGATGCAAAATCTATGAGACGTTTGCGTTCTGACTCTTCCATGTCACTGAGGTTCATGATGACTGGATTACCTTCACGGTAATACTCACCGATGGCGCGAGCTTCGCTGTAGAAACGTGGAGTGATCGTCACGATGCGATCAATGGGCGCAGCTTCCTGAATTGGCGATTGATTTGCAATCGGAAGTTGAGGAGCAACGCTTAACGTTGGGGTTGGACGTTTGACCGGAGCAACCTTGGGCTTAGCGACGACGGCCTCTTGAGTGGTTCCGTCATCTTCGGTAAGACCGAGATAGTTGGTCATTCTTCTTAATGCACTGGACATGGTGAAATTTTAGGGTGAGGGCTACCGAGAGCCGAGGATTGAGCTGCCTACTCGGACATGTGTCGCGCCAAATTCGAGAGCAATCTCAAAATCTCCACTCATTCCCCCAGAGATTAAAGTGGCGCCAGGAATCGTTTTTTGCAGCGCTTGGCTGGCTTTTTCTAATGTGGCAAATGCCGGACGTGGGTCTGCATTTAATGGCCCGACTCCCATAACCCCAACCACGGTGATGCCCGTCATTGCAGCGGCCGCTTCAGCGAAACTGTCCAGTTCATCGATGGAGATTCCACTACGTTGTGAATTTTCATTGATTTCAGGATCTAGATTGATCTGAATAAAACAACTCTGTTTCTTATTCGCTTCATCAGCAAGGCTCGAGATTTTTCTCGCATGACTGATGTCGTCCAATGAGTGTATAAAGTCGCTCCATTGCACAATCGAACGGAGCTTGTTGCTCTGGATGGCTCCTTGAAAGTGCCAGATTGAGTCTTCTGGAAGATCAAGTGATTTCTCACTTCCTTCTGAGTCCCGATTCTCGCCAAAATTCCGCTCCCCCAATTGATAGAGAATTTCTACATCGCTCGCCGGGAAAGTCTTGGTCACAACTATCAGCGTCACATGAGCCGGGATTCGACTCCGCACATCTGCCAAAGCTGCAGCAATCTCTGATTGTCGTGAGTCGCTCATAGGGAGATAACTCCTGCTTGTCGACCCGTTACTCCGTCGCGGCGATAGGAGAAATACCCAGGATCGTGAAGCGTGCAGAGCCCAGAGGATTTCCATGAAATTCCGGCCGCGTCAAGTTTCGAGATGAGACCTGCTTCGATATTTAAGGATCGTGCCGCAGTGTTGTGAGCTGTCGCTGGAATCTGAGTGGTTACTTCCTCGTACATCGTGGAGTCCACCTCATAGCAGCGGCCACAAATAGATGGTCCCATTTCAGCAGAAATCTCGGAATTCTTGATTCCATGTTTATTGAAAACTTCGAGACTCTTTTCAAAGGCGCCGCACACTAGACCTTGCCGGCCAACGTGAACCGCAGCAACTGCACGTTCGGAGCGCAGGAGCAATGGAATGCAATCGGCAATTAACGTCACGAGATACTTGCCAGGCACAGTAGTGAAAAGTGCATCAACCGTTGGAACATTTGATGGCTGGCTGAGTTCGGCAATTTCTGCAACGTCATTTCCGTGAACTTGGTTCATGAAATACAGATCAGAAAGTGAGATTCCTAATTGTTTGGCGAGAATCTCTCGATTCTTTTGTACCGCGTTCCGATCATCACCAACATGAACCGCGAGATTGAAGCTCTCATACGGCGCAACGCTCACCCCTCCATTGCGCGAGGTAAACAACGACCTCGACATGGCGAGTGCTTACTTCATGAAGTCTGGGATATCAATCTCGTCTTCTTTGACGAGCTCTTCAAAAGTAATTCGCCTACGAGCAGGTGCAGCCGGCGCATCCATCGCAACCGCGATTGGATCATTTGCTGGAATCGGATCTGCTTGACCATTCAAAGTCGCAGTAGAGATGACAGGGACTGCCATTTTCTTGGGCGCTCCCCCATCAAAACCAGCAGCGATAACGGTGACGCGAACTTCATCACCAAGGGCATCATCAATGACTGTGCCGAAGATGATGTTGGCATCAGGGTGTGCGCACTTCGCAACGAGTTCTGCAGCTTCGCTAATTTCAAAGAGACCGAGATCAGAGCCACCAGCGATAGAGAGTAAGACGCCATGCGCGCCATCAATGGAAGCCTCAAGGAGTGGAGAAGAGATAGCTAACTCAGCGGCGCGAGTCGCACGCGCTTCACCACGAGCAGAACCAATTCCCATCAGCGCTGAACCGGCGCCATCCATAACGCTCTTCACATCAGCAAAGTCAAGATTGATTAGGCCAGGTGTTGTGATGAGGTCTGTGATTCCTTGAACGCCAGAGAGAAGTACTTGATCAGCTGTCTTGAAAGCTTCTGGTGCAGAGATTGAGCGATCAGAGATTGAGAGCAGACGATCATTTGGAATAACAATCAACGTGTCTACTTCTTTACGAAGATTTTCGATTCCTTCTTCAGCTTGAGAAGCGCGACGCTTTCCTTCAAAACTAAATGGACGAGTAACAACGCCAACAGTTAGCGCTCCGAGTTCTTTTGCAATTTTTGCAACGACAGGCGCTCCACCTGTACCAGTTCCGCCACCTTCACCCGCAGTTACGAAAACCATGTCAGAACCACGTAAGACTTCTTCGATTTCTTCGGTGTGATCAATCGCTGCTTGCTTTCCGATTTCGGGAGCAGCGCCGGCACCAAGACCGCGCGTGAGTTTGCGACCGATATCGAGTTTCACATCTGCATCACTCATGAGAAGCGCTTGTGCATCAGTATTGATCGCAATGAATTCAACGCCTTTTAATCCAGCATCGATCATCCGATTTACTGCATTCACTCCACCGCCACCAATTCCAACAACTTTGATGACTGCTAAATAATTTTGTGGTGTCGCCACTTTTTCGCCTCTCTTTGAACCCTAATTCTCAACTTTAGACTTAGAGTTTCCCTTTACTGTGCGCGCAAAAGTAGGCGTGACGCATGGTTGTGGCAAACACCGACACGAAACTTTTATTGGAGAAGTTGCCGAACTTTTCTACTTAACAATGGGCGAAACTGGATTTGAAAGATTGAAATATCGTGCACGTTTATTCTCATTTAAAGCCAACAATCGATCTAGAACTTCGATTTTTAGCGAAAGTTCATTGACACTTCCCCAGAAAATATCCAAAGTCTTCCCTGATTTCGATGCTTTTGTGCTCAATTCAGTCGGGCTTTGAGCGACGACCTGTTTCACGTCAAATTCGCTCTTGCTCAAGGACTGCAGAAGATTTCTTATGTCCTTTCGAATTGCATCGTTTGTTTCGTTCGCTCCGCCTTGGAATTCGCCCAGGAAGCTAATCTCTGGAATTGCTCCCCAGTCTGTCTCCCCCGATGAGATCGCTTTATCAACGGCGCTTCTAGGAAGGTAGAAAATCTCTAAATCAGCGCCTAGAAAACCAACGCTATCGACCGTTGCACTTGTCGAAGTGGTAATTCGCGCAATAGGTTCACGTGGAATGACTGAAATACGAACTTCACCAGCAAACATCCGACGATCAAGCTTAATGTTTTCAACCCACAGTAACTCGCGGAGTCGTGACGCAATCGCTCTTCGATCAACGCGGGCAAGTGGATCGCCAATTCTCACAACCGCAGGACTCTCAGCTAACTTTGCCTTGACTTCTTGGGAAACTTCTTTGCTCTGAGTTTGAATCACAATGTTTTCGACGACAAATACCTTGCTCCACCCAAGGAGATAGGCAAGTCCTACGAGAATTGCAGTGCTAAGTAGAAGTGCAAGTTTTGGCAACCGAAAAGGCAGCTGAAACTTTCTTTTCATCTTTGATTAGATCTGCGTCTTGTGCGATTCAAGCGATTGGATGATGAGTGGACCTAGAGCGCTCACATCACCAGCGCCTAACGTGATGATCAGATCGCCTGCCTTCGCTTTACCTGCGACTGCTTCAACGACCATTGGCATCGATGGTTCATAGGAGACTTTCGAGGATTCCATCTGTGATGAGATCAAACTCGAAGTGACGCCAACTATCGGCTTCTCACTAGCCGGGTAAATCTCCAATAAATAAGTGTGGTCAGCCGCTGAAAGCGCCGTTGCAAACTGCGGTGCAAAAGCTTGGGTACGGCTGTAACGATGCGGCTGGAAGACTGCTAAGACATTTCCGCCGTTAGCAAAAATGCGCGCCGTTTCTAAGGTGGCTGTTATCTCCGTGGGGTGATGTCCGTAGTCATCGACGACTGTCACTCCATTTACGACACCTTTGATTTCGAATCTGCGACGCGCGCCCGTGAATAGTTTGAGTCCAGCAATGACTTCCATCGGATTCGCTCCAAGTGCGATTGCGGCCGCAAGCGCTCCAGCAGCGTTAAGGATGTTATGACGACCAGAGATTGAAAGTTCCATCTCCCCCAAAACACGTCCTTTGTAGATAACTCTCGCCGCGGCACTTTTCGCACCAACATGAATTCGATCAAGTTTCACATCGGATAGCGCATCTTCACCGTACGTGATGATTAATAGATTTTTTTTGTTCGTGGAGCGAAGTTCGGAAAGTAGTGTTTGTGTTCCGTGATCATCTGCACACAGAACTAAGAACCCCTGAGGTCGAATTGTCTGAACGAAGTCACGGAAGATTGCTTCGATTTCGGCTAGATTATTGAAATTGTCAACGTGATCCAACTCGATATTAGTAATGATTGCTCCGAGGGGTTTATAAGCCGTAAATGATCCGTCGGATTCATCCGCTTCTACAATAAAGGTATCTCCAGAACCGTGATGGGCATTCGTGCCCGAGTTTCGAACCGTAGCGCCAATAGAGAACGACGGATCAAAACCGCAATGTTGCAAAGCAACAGTCAACATCGATGTAGTGGTTGTTTTGCCATGAGTTCCGGCCACAGCGACAGATCGTTTTCCTTCCATCAACTCGGCCAGTGCTTGAGCGCGCTCAATAACTGTTATTCCTCGCTCCTGCGCAGCACTAATTTCGACATTATCAAGCGGGATTGCGCTGGAGCGAACAACGATTGAGGCTTCTCCTAAATTCGAAGCAGCGTGTCCAATGTGGACTTTGATGCCCAACGTTCGCAAGCCAGCCAAACTTGTTGAATCATGGAGATCTGAACCCGACACCGAAGCGCCACGAGCAGCCATGATTCGAGCAATGCCGCTCATACCTGCGCCGCCTATGCCGACGAAGTGGGCTCTGGCCTTACTCCAATCGCGCATTATTTTTTCACCAACTCGAGAGTCAATTCAGCAATCCGATCGGCCGCGTGCAGATTCATGGAATCAACATGGTGCGTAGTTCGCGAAGCGCTCTCGACCGCAAGCGCAAGATTCTTACGGAGCCAACCAGCGGTGAATTCCTCATTTGCCACCATAAGAGCAGAACCTTGATCAACCAGTGATTGGGCATTATCAACTTGTTCACCATTGCCATGAGGGAGCGGAATCAAGATTGAGTATTTGCCGAGCGCTGCAAGCTCTGAACAGGTCACTGCGCCGCTGCGCGTAATGAGGAGATCTGCACTTCCATAGATTGCAGCCATGTCATGGAAATAGTGCAGGGGAAGATAGTTTGGTCGAACTTCTGGTAGCGCGTTATTGATGCCAACAGCGTGGATTAGTTGGAAATCTGAACCTTGGGCTACATATTCCGCAATGACGTTGTTGATGTGCGCAGATCCTTGGGACCCACCAAAAATCGCAACAATCGGTCGATTCGGATCAAATCCCCATGACTCGGCATGAAGTCTTCTGAAAGTAGATTTGTCTTGCATGTGAATTACGCTGGCAAGTGATTTTCGAATTGGCATTCCAGTTGTGACCGCTCCCGGCCACTGGCGTTGCACTTCCGCAAAATTGACGGCAGAAACGCTCGCGAAATGTCGACCCAATCTATTTGCCCAACCAGGTTTGGCATTGGCTTCATGGATGACAATAGGAATTCGCTGCAAAAATGCAGCAAGGTATGCCGGTGCTGAAACATAACCGCCAAATCCAATAAGCGCAGTTGCGCCACGAATTTCGGTAAAGGTCTTAGCAATGGCAAGAAGAAGTCGAATTGGAAATAGTGTAGATGTGAAGGTCAGCGTTCTAGGAAGCGTCACTTTTGGGATAGTGCGAAGTTGGTAACCGCGTTTTGGCACCAGTAATTTTTCTAGACCGCCGTCGGTGCCTAGGAATTCGCACCGTGAAGTGGGATCTCGTTCGATGATGGCATCTGCGACAGCGAGGGCTGGTTCGATATGACCGGCAGTCCCTCCACCTGCAACGATGAAGCGATGCGCCATCTGCTTATCCTCTCGCAGTCCGCAACGTTTTGCGTTCGCGAATCTCGGCGGCAATTGCAGGATCTCGACGAAGTACGCCTAGAACAAAGCCAATCGCCACGAAAGTAGATAAGAGTGACGAACCTCCATAAGAGATGAAAGGTAGGGTCACTCCGACTACTGGAATCACGCTAATAACTGTGCCGATGTTAAGAATGACTTGAACCGCAAACCAACAGCCGATACCAGCGCAGGCATATCGCTCAAAAGAATTCTGGGCGCGCAAAGCGACTCGGAATATTCCAAGAATGAGGAGTGCGAATAGCGCAAGTACTGCAAGCGTTCCAAGCAAACCAAGTTCTTCGCCGATGACTGAGAAGATGAAGTCGGTATGGGCTTCTGGAAGATTTCCCCACTTTTGTTTGCTACTTCCAAGTCCGGTTCCAAGCGGGCCACCAGATGCAAGTCCCATAATGCTATGAGCTTGTTGCCAACCAACTCCTTTGTAATTCGCTTCTGCAAAAGGGTCAAAGAAGGCCGAGAAACGATTCATGCGATTACTTGAGGTCAGGATCAATCCGGCAAAGGCGACACCTATACCGGCGCTGAGCGCCCCAACCACTTTCATCGGAATACCTGAGATAAACAAAGTTCCGCCGACAATTCCGGCAACTACTACTGCGGTGCCAAGGTCGTGCCCGAGCAAAATCAAAGCCATAACCATCGCGATGCCAGGAACAATCAATTTTGCAGCGTTACTTGCCTCGCCTTGACTCGCCTTTTGATCATGAATTCGTAGCCGTAGCGCACACCAGAGGATGATGCCAATCTTTGCGAATTCGCTTGGCTGAATGGTGAAGCTTCCGACCCCAATCCAGTTTGTGTTTCCGCCAACAGTCTTTCCGACACCTGGAATCTGCGGCAGGATCAAAAGTAGACAGGAAGCAAGTAAGGCGGTGCGAGCAATTGGTTTCCAAAGTTCAGCTCGCAATTTCATTGCCACCCACGCGATTGCAACCGAAAGCGTAAGGAACATCGCTTGTCGAAGGACATAGGCAAATGAGTTTCCAGATTCGCTCAACGATTTGACAGAAGAGGCGCTGAGAACCATCACCAAACCCAATGCAGAAAGAGCCACAACTGACCCAAGAATCAAGTAATAAGCAGAGGCTGGGCGACCAAAGAGCGCCTTCGAGTTACTCACCTATTTTCTCCTTGACTGCAGCGGCGAAGAAATCTCCGCGTTCTGCGTAATTTTTAAATTGATCCATCGAAGCGCAGGCCGGGGCTAAAAGGACAACATCTCCAGCTTTTGCTTGTAAATGTGCAAGAGTGACCGCTCTTCTCATGACATCAAGACCCTTGAGTCCAGGATCGATGGAGGCTACTTGAATCTCAGGAGCAAATTTCCGGAGCGCAGTTTCTATTAATGGGGCGTCCGCACCGATCAAGATTGCAGCCTTAATTCGGCCTTTGCATCGTTCGACCAATTCATCCATCGATGCACCTTTTGCCAGACCGCCTGCAATCCAAATCGAACTCACTTGGGACTGGAGTGCGGCGATTGCCGCATGTGGATTAGTGGCCTTGGAATCGTCGATCCAAGTGATGCCATCTTTTTCCGCCACAATTTCTAGTCGATGATGGTCAAGTTTGAATTTCTTCATGGCCGTTGCAATTGATGCGGCACTTGCTCCAACAGAACGCGCGAGTCCAGCCGCGGCCATTGCGTTAAGTACATTATGCGGCACAGCAGGTTTGATATCAGATAGTTCAAAAAGTGCTTCGGCTTCCTCGGCGATAAATGCACGATCAACTACGAGATTCTCGACCAATCCAATGTGGTGAGGAGCGGGAGTATTCAAAGAAAACCAGACAATTCGGTGATTGAGGCTATGTGACCGATTAACAATTTCTTGATCATGACTATTGAGAATCACCGTGGTCGCTCGATCGGCAATCTTGAATTTCGCCTGGGCATAGTTCTCAAAAGTCTTATGCCAATCGATATGGTCTTCTGCGATGTTAAGAATTGCCACGGCTTCAAACTCGGCCTCATGGCTCCACTCAAGTTGGAATGATGAAAGTTCTAGAACCAAGATTTCCGACGTAGTCTTGGTAACCGCTTCGATCGCCGTAAATCCCACGTTGCCGCAGGCGGTCGCGGCAATACCCGACTCACGCAACATCGCTTCGACCATTTGAACTGTAGTCGTCTTTCCATTCGTTCCTGTCAGAGCGAGCCATCGCTGATCTGGCGCAATCTCACATTTCACTCGCCAGGCGAGATCTACTTCGCTGATAATTGGCAGTTCCGCTTTCTTGATCTCTTGTACAAATGGATGATCGAGTTTCCATCCGGGAGAAGTCACTGCAAAAGAGAAATCTGAAAGATTGAGTGAGGAAAGCGAATTCAACACCCCAGCGTCGTGGTTTCTCTCATCAATGACGTGCACACTAACTCCGCGACTCTTGAGAAACTCCACGGTAGGAGCTCCAGTCACGCCTGCTCCGAGAACTATCGCCTTAGAGCCAGAGAGTGAAGCAAGAAACGATGAAGTCACGCGACCACCCATTGGGCATAGAAGAGTCCAAGTCCGGCGGCGACGCAAAGACCTGCGATTATCCAGAAGCGAATCACAATCGTAACTTCACCCCAACCAAGTAATTCAAAATGATGTTGCAATGGCGCCATCTTGAATACGCGCTTACCGCCGCTAATTTTGAAATATGTCGTTTGAATGATGACTGAAAGCGTGATGATGACAAAAAGTCCTCCAAGTGGAATTAGTAATAACTCGGTTCGAAGTGTCATCGCTAAACCTGCAAGTCCGCCACCAAGCGCGAGTGAGCCCGTATCCCCCATAAAAATTCGGGCAGGCGAAGCATTCCACCAGAGAAAGCCGCCGCATGCTCCCGCCAGTGCGGCAGCCAAAACAGCGAGATCGAGTGGATCTCGAACGGTGTAGCAATTCGTTCCAGCAGCAACTTCACATCGTTGGCCAAATTTCCATACACCAATCAAGACAAAAGCAAGGAATGACATAACTGCTGCGCCCGTTGCTAGGCCATCAAGACCGTCAGTGAGATTTACGCCGTTACTTGTTCCAAGTACCATCAAGATTGCCCACACCACAACGATGATCACGCCTAATTTGATTGAGGTATCTCGAACTGTCGAGAGATACTCCGACATCGGAGTGAGGCCAAGATCATCTGGAAAACGGGTCGCAAGTACGCCGAATGCGCCGGCGACAAGCGCTTGACCCAGAAGCTTCTCTCGAGCTCGAAGTCCTAGTGATCTTTGTTTAACTACTTTCAACCAATCATCAAGATAACCCACAAAGCCAAGTCCAACAATTAGACCAATCACCAAGAGAGCCGATGTCGTCATCTCAGCACCTGTAACGAGATGCGAAACTAGGTAACCAATAAACGTTGCAAAAATTAAGACGATTCCACCCATTGTTGGAGTTCCGCGCTTTACGTGATGCGTTTTAGGGCCATCATCACGAATTTGTTGGCCATACCCGCGTCGCGCAAGGAACTTGATGAAGGCCGGTGTTGCAAAGAAACTAAAGAGGAAAGCAATCGCTCCAGAAATCAGAATGCCTCTCATATGCGCTCCCCTTCAACGTTGTTCCATGAATCAATGATCTGACTAGCGAGAATCTCGAGGCGCTCTGCGCGCGATGCTTTGACCAAAATGACATCTCCGGCTTCAAGTTCAGTCAAGAGCGGAGCGACATCATTCACAGAGGCAAAGTAATGCGTAGTCATCTGCGAACTTGGAATTTTGCTGAGATAGTCGCGATTTGAAATTGCAACAAAATGATCGATCCCGATTTCGGCCGCTAAAGCGCCAATCTCACTATGCATCTCGGGCGATTGGGGCCCAAGCTCATGCATGGTTCCTAGGAATGCCCATGAACGACCGCCTCGTTCTTGGGTCAGCAGAATCAAAGTACGGAGAGCTGCCTCCATGCTTTCAGGGTTTGCGTTGTATGCATCGTTGATGAGCAGCATCTCGCAACCTTCATGAATCTCCATTCGCCACTTACTGACGCTCTCATGAGTCGATAGCGCTCCTGCGATGTTGTTGGTACTAACGCCTAATGCATGAGCAATCGCCGCTGCAGCAAGTGCGTTCGCAACTTGATGTAATCCAATAACACGTAACTCAACGGGCTCACGACCTTCAGGTGTGACGAGATCAAAGTGGGCATATCCCCCGCGAAATTCAATGTCAGCGGCTCGAACTGTGCAGCCATGCGTCTCACCAAATGTCATTCGCTTCACGCCATCAGCTGCCGACATCGCTGGGGTGAATGAGTCATATGTGCCGAGAATCGCAACAGAACCAGGTTTGAGACCCTCAATCAACTCACCTTTGGTTGCTGCGATTTTTTCTTGAGAACCGAATTCACCAAGGTGTGCATTGCCAACCTTTAATACTGCGCCGACGTTTGGAGCGGCGATTCTTGTGAGTGATGCGATATCTCCACCATGTCGGGCCCCCATCTCAACAATGCAGAACTTCGTCGAGGAATCGCAACGCAAAAGCGTCAGCGGAACTCCGAGGTCATTATTGAATGAACCAACTGCAGCGATCGTTGGGCCTTCATGGGCGAGGATGGAATTCAACATGTCTTTAGTAGTGGTTTTACCCTGAGAGCCTGTAATGCCAATGACTTTAAGGTTCGGTAACTCTTTCCTCACATGTTTAGCCAGCGCCGCAATTGCCGAGAGCACATCACCAACCAACACATATGTGCCGTTGACTGGCTTTGAAACAATCGAAAGCGCCGCACCCCGAGTAATCGCATCATCAACGTAATCATGTCCATCTGCATGGTCGCCTTTAAGCGCCAAGAAAACGTCACCTTCCCGCACTGCCCGACTGTCGAATTGAAACTGAGCACTTGCTGAAAGGGAAGCCGAACCATGCACTGTTCCACCCATGATTGTTGCGAGCTGATTTATAGTCATCTCGATCATGTCAGCGCCTCAATTGCACTTG
>RFMK01000174.1 GCA_009927705.1 Actinomycetota bacterium
AGTTCGCGTCGCTTACGGATATGAGTAGCAAGCCAAGCAACTCCTTCGACATCAAGGTGATTTGTTGGTTCATCAAGCAAGATGATGTCGAGTGGCTCAATCAATAACTTTGCAATACCTACTCGACGTTTCTCGCCACCAGATAATGATCCAAAAGGTCGATCCATTAATTCACTGTTATAACCACCAAATAATCCGGCGAGTATCTCGCGAACTCCAGCATCGCTAGCCCATTCATGTGTTTTCTTACTTCCAATCACAACATCACGAACAGTTGCGCCGGGCTCTGCAGTATCGACTTGATTGAGCATTCCAAGTCTGGCCCAATTAGCGCGAGTGACACGTCCTTCATCAGGCGCTTCTTGGCCCGCAAGAATCTTGAGCAACGTGGATTTACCGCCACCATTTCGACCCACGATTCCGATTCGCTCGCCTTCAGAAATCCCAAGTGAGACATCCACCAAAAGTGGGCGAATATCAAAGGCTTTTGAGACGCCTTCGATATTGATGATGTTACGAGCCATAAGAGACAAGATTATTGCAGAGTCGTTACAGTTCACCTGTGTCTATCGCCTCTGATCTGCGAGCGCTGCTTGGTAAAGATTCGTATATTGTCGATGATCCAGAAATTCTGATTTCATACCAGAGAGACCAAGCTCCTTTTGCAAAGGCGGAGATGCCTGCCGCTGCGCTCATCGCGAAAAATGTTGATGAAGTTTCTCAAGTCATGAAATTTGCAAATGAACGTGGAATTCCAATCGTAACTCGAGGTGCGGGTAGCGGACTCGCTGGAGGTGCGAATGCAATCAAGGATTCAATCGTGATTTCGACAGAGAAACTCAATCGAATAATCTCTATTGACCCAATCAATCAGATTGCTGTCGTTGAAGCAGGTGTCATAAATAAAGACTTAGATAAAGCTGCTGCTGAGTTTGGCTTAGCTTATTACCCAGATCCAGCAAGTCGCGAATGGTCAACTATTGGCGGAAACATCGCCACAAATGCCGGTGGAATGTGTTGTGTGAAGTATGGAGTTACATCCCAGCATGTTCGTGCAATCAAGGTTGTTCTTGCCGATGGTGACGTTGTGGACTTTGGTTTTCCAACTCGAAAAGCGGTCACAACTCTAGATCTTATGCGTCTCTTTGTGGGATCAGAAGGAACTTTAGGAATCATCGTCGAAGCAACCGTTGCGGTTTTGCCACGACA
>RFMK01000165.1 GCA_009927705.1 Actinomycetota bacterium
ACCTAATTGAGCGTCTTTATTCATTCAATTCGCCGTTTTTGCAATAATCTGCCGATATGAAGGCTGTTCAGAAAGTCGAAGAATCCCTCGCCAAAATTGAATCAATTGATCAAAGTGGTTATGAATTAAATTCCGTAATTGCGGTTTCCGATGATGCTATTGAACAAGCAAGGTTTCTAGAAAAGCAAAATATTGATCTTCCGCTTCAAGGGTTTCCGATCCTCGTTAAGGACAATATTGAGGTGCGTGGGTTACCAGCATGCGCCGGATCGTTATCTCTTGCCGATACTCCGGTTGTGCGTGACTCAACTATCGCTCGTCGGCTTCGTGATGCAGGCGCTGTCATTGTTGGCGCTACAAACCTGTCTGAGTGGGCAAATATCCGTTCAACCAAATCGACAAGCGGTTGGTCCGCTGTTGGTGGATTAACTGCAAATCCATGGATTCACGAACATAGTGCTGGCGGCTCATCTTCTGGATCTGGTGCCGCTGTTGCAGCGGGCCTCACTCAATGGGCAATTGGATCCGAAACCGATGGCTCCATTATTTGTCCCGCTTCTCTTAATGGTTGTGTTGGAATTAAACCGACCGTTGGTTCCATTCCGCGTGATGGCATGATTCCCATAAGTGCGAGCCAAGATTCTCCTGGTCCCATGGCCCAAACAGTTGAGCAAGCAGCACTTCTGCTCGATGTATTGACTGGGAAAAGTCAGTACCTGAAATCAGCCAAATCTGACGAAATAAAGAAACTCGGTGTGGTTAAACAATGGATTTCGCAAGATGACAATGTCAGCGCCGTTTTTGAAGAAAGCTTACGTAAACTTGAGAAAAGTGGGTTTACCTTAATCGATGTTGATCTCAATCCCCCTGCAGAAACTGATCAACAAGATGAGCTTTTCGTTTTGCTTTACGAATTGGTTGACGGTTTGCAGAAATATCTCGCTCAAAGACCAGGTGCGAAGATATCTACACTTAAGGATGTTTTAGATTTCAATGTGAGCCATCCAGAGACTGAACTCAAGCATTTCGGACAAGAACTATTCGAAATGGCCCTGGAATATGAAAACAAATCAAAGGAATACAGCGAAGCCCGTGGAAGAAACCTTAAGTGGGCCGAGGAGACTCTCTCCCATGGACTTGAGTCGGCAGATGTTTTGATTGGCTGCACATACGGCCCAGCATGGAAAAGTACGTTAGGTCAAGGTGATTCGTTTGAAGGGGCAAGTTGGATTACGACAGCTCCCGCGATCGCTGGCACACCAATTGGAACAATACCGATGGGATTGGTTGCGGGATTACCAGTCGGACTGGGATTCGTTTCTGGACGAAATCAGGAGAAAAATTTGATTACGGCAATGGCCCGCGCAGAACGCGCTTTAAGTCTCGGTATTTTGACTCCTACTTTTATCAAATAGCGAGCATATCCTAAAGAAATTTACTCAATCCTTGACTATTAATTCTCTTAGTTAGAAACTTCGTTCAATATGAACAATTACGAGGCAGAGGTAGTCGATCGCTGGGGCAACACGGACGCCTATAAACAATCTAAAGCAAGAACTTCGAAATATTCTGATGCTGATTTCCAATCGGCCAAGATTGATCAAGAGGCAGCGACGGAACTTTTCGTTTCAGCTTTTGGAAATGGATTCACCGTCGATTCTACGGAGGCTCAAAAAGCAGTGCGTGCGCATCGAGATGCCATTTCGAAGTGGTTCTATGAGTGCTCGGTCGAAATGCAGAAACAACTAGCGCTTCTCTATATTGAAGATCCCCGATTTAAGGAGTATTACGAGAGTCGAAATAGAGGTCTCGCACAATATGTTCACGATGCGATTGTTGCTCAGTAAGTTAAAAATTCTTTCATAGAAGAAGAGCCTCCCCCCATGCCAAAGTCGATTCTGTTGGGCGTGCGCTCGCGCTAATCCATATTACTTGACATATCAACTATATCTGATTTACTTCATCCGTGGCACAAAAAGGTATGAAGGAACTGGATTCAAAAGCCTGGCGTGCCTTCCATAAAATCGGAACCAGTCTGCTTCCTCACCTTGGCCGACAAATTACTAACCATTCTGGAATATCTGGAGCCGAATACGTTGTGCTTGTCGCACTCTCTGAATTAACAACTCCAAACGTGAACCTGAATCGACTTGCACAGGGTCTAGGTTGGGAAATAAGCCGAATGTCTCATCAGATTACAAGAATGGAAGAGGCTGGCTTAGTTAAGAAATCCAGAAATACAGATGATTCTCGCTGCTTTGATGTCTCCATCACTGCTGAGGGAAGAAAAATAGCTCAAGCTGCGATTCCTTTGCAGTCTAAAGAAATCAATCATTGCTTCAGCGAGGTCCTAACCCAGGCCCAAATGAAGTCCTTGATTGAAATATCAGAAGCAATCTCAACTCATATGAAAGAACATCACCCAATAAACAAGAAGGAATACAGATATGACGCAGTCACTCAACGTTCGTAATTTTGCAGGATACGCAGTAATTGCTGCAATTCTCAACTCGCTCATCTTCTTCATCGCCAAAGGTGCCGATGCGACAATGGTCGTAAATCAAGGTGGATCGCAAGAAATCGCTTTGCCTATGGTCTTTGCTTCTACATTTTTCGGTCTTCTCGTAGCGGCATTTGTCGCTTCGAAAATTGGGAAGAAATCTCAAAGTTTCTTATCAAAGTCATCGACGGTAGGACTTATTTTTGGCATCGTGACAGCTGCTGCTCCATTCAGCGCTTCAGATGATTCCAAAACATCAATTGGATTGGCTTCTATGCACGTAGTTGCAGGTCTTGTCTGGTTTGTGGGAACAAAACGCTCAACAAAGTAATTTTTGGGATAACTTCTGCGATCAAGATTCAAAAGGTTGGGCGGAGATCTGGTCTCCGCCCAATTATTTGAAGAAGAGTCGCCCTATAAGCCGGACGATTAGGCAATTATCCTTTTTTAGAGTCTCTGCCCGTTAGGTGATACCAAGCCGCATAGATGAGGGCTATAACTTCGAGAACTGAAAAGACAATCAGGAAAGTTTTCACAAAGCCATGTTAATCATCTTAAATTGGAAAGTGGGCGGGGATTTAGTCCCCGCCCACTTACAGTT
>RFMK01000169.1 GCA_009927705.1 Actinomycetota bacterium
CAAGCAATAACGCTTGATGAAGGTTCATTTCCCTTTGTAAGTTAAATGGAAATGCTCTCGGAGCCAATAAAATGTCTCCGAGAGCATTTTCGTGAATTCAAAATGTAAATAGGTAGAGAGGTTGTGATCTAAGAGCGTGGTTCTTTTCGCACTTCGTAGGCTTGGATTCTCAATCTTTACACTCCTCGTAGTCTCTTTTGCAGTGTATGTAATTTTCGCCATTCTGCCTTTTGATCCCGCCGCTCTTACATGTGGCCAAAAGTGCAACGATATTGTTGTTGAGGCCAATCGAATTCGACTCGGTTATGACAAACCACTGCTGGTTCAATATTGGCTATTTCTCTCTGGAATCTTCTTTGGTCGCAGCTACGGCGTCGGACAAGCCGCTTTTGTCTGCCCCGCTCCAAGTCTTGGATATTCTTTCAATGAGAACGCATGTGTCACTGATCTGCTTAAGACGACTCTTCCAATCACTGTAACTCTCGCTGTCGGTGCACTCATCATGTGGATGGTTGTAGGCGTGACGCTCGGGGTAATTGCCGCAAAATTTAGAGGTCGAACTCCAGATACCGCCAGCTCTGTCTTCGTACTACTCGGCACATCACTCCCGACATTCGTTACCGGCCTTGTTCTCCTCATTTGGGTTTCTATCAAATGGAAAATTGTTCCTCTCACTCTTACTGGATATGTGTCCTTCCTTGATAATCCATTTGGAGCATTTAAGTACTTCCTCTTGCCATGGATAACTCTGGCGATTGCTTATGCGGCTCTCTATACGCGATTCACACGTGCAGCAGTCCTCGAGACGATGAGTGAAGATTATGTACGTACCGCTCGCGCAAAGGGCCTCGATGAAAGAAAAATCCTTTTCAAGCACACACTTCGTGCAGTCTTCGCGCCAATCGTGACATTAGCTGGCCTTGATTTCGCAGGTCTTATTGGCGGCGCAATCATTACCGAAACAATCTTCAACCTTCCAGGGCTTGGTCGTTTAACTCTTCGCTCTGTCTATGAATTCGATCTTTCAGTTGTAGTTGCCACAACAATTCTTGCGGCGGGCGTTGTAATTGTCATGAATTTGCTCGTAGATATGTTTTATGCGGTACTTGATCCGAGAGTTCGCGTCCAATGAAAGAAATTCTCTCTGTAGAGAATCTTAAAGTCTCATTCCCAACTGATGACGGTTTGGTTCGCGCGGTTGACGACGTGAGCTTTACTCTCAATGAAGGCGAAACTGTCGCAATCGTTGGCGAGTCTGGTTCTGGAAAGACAGTCACGAGTTTGTCGATCATGGATCTACATAATCGCCGCACGGCTCAAGTTTCTGGCTCTATCAAGATACGTGACGGCGCAAATACCGTTGAAGTCGTTTCAGCTTCGCCTGAAGAGACTAGAAGTCTTCGCGGTCGAGTTGTTTCGATGATCTTCCAAGATCCGATGTCGTCGCTCCATCCTTATTACAAAATCTCAAATCAACTTTGCGAAAGTTATTTAGTTCACCATCCACGCCAAAAGAAAGCGGCGCTGGATAAGGCAATCTCGATGTTGGACCTCGTTGGAATCCCACAACCTGATAAAAGAGTCCATGATTATCCGCACCAATTTTCGGGCGGTATGCGCCAGCGCGTGATGATTGCTATGGCTTTAATGAATGACCCGAAAGTTCTCATCGCTGACGAACCAACAACCGCACTTGATGTCACCGTCCAAGCCCAGATTCTTACTTTGCTAGGTGATTTACAAAAACAATTCAATATGGGCATCGTTTTAATTACGCATGACCTCGGAGTTGTTGCCCAAGTTTCAGATCGCGTCAACGTCATGTACGCCGGAAAGATCGTGGAAAGCGGACCAGTTGATGACATCTTCTATAAACCACTCGCTCCTTACACTCTTGGTCTCCTGAATTCGATTCCTCGCGCGGGCGACAAAAAGATGGGTCGCTTGAGTGCGATTGCGGGCCAGCCTCCCTCCATGATCAACCTTCCCAAAGGTTGTTCATTTGCACCTCGTTGCGAATTCAAAGAGAAAGTAAGCGGTGGCCGTTGTCTTTCTGAGATGCCAGATCTCACGGGAATTTCGTCAGAACATCGTTCCCGTTGTCATGTTGACGAAAAAGAACGTCAGAAACTATTTCCAACTTTGGCGGTGAAATAAATGGCTAGTTCTGACGTGATTCTCTCTGTAAAAGATTTAACCAAGCATTTCCCAGTAAATAAGCGCACCCAGAAGAAGACTGGTTCAACCGCAGTAAAAGCAGTCGATGGAATTAGTTTCGATCTCAAGCGTGGGGAGACTTTGGGCCTTGTCGGTGAATCAGGATGCGGCAAAACAACTGCTGGCCGCACAATTCTCAAGTTAATCGAACCGACATCTGGATCAATCACCTTTGAAGGTCAGAATATCTCTGAGTTATCACCCCAAGAAATGCGTCCACTCCGAAGTCAGATGCAGATTATTTTCCAAGATCCGTATTCGGCTTTAAACCCTCGTCACACTGTTGGTCGAATAATCGCTGCACCATTTGAGATTCAAGGCATCGAACCGCAAGGCGGCACGAAGCGCGCCGTCCAGGAATTAATGGAGCGCGTAGGAC
>RFMK01000162.1 GCA_009927705.1 Actinomycetota bacterium
GAGGCAAGGCATCTTCTTCAAGTTGAATGCGTAATAACGTGCGTATGGATCTGAGTTGTTCATACGACGGTTCTTGAACTTATCGTTCTGGAAGAACTTGTCGCGGTTTGTTGGAAGAGGTCCACCAAAGTTGATAGCGGTTGGAATTGTGTCTTCCAACATCAACTGGTCGATAACTTCTTCATCCATACCGTAGAGAATGACAACTTCGTCTGGATAAGGAGTTCTGACTGGGTCAGAAGCCTTTGACCAGTACTTGTTGCGAACCATCTTCAACTGAGTATCGCTGTTTTCAACGATCTTGTATGGGCCAGTTGACTGTGGGTTCAAGTCATACTTGTCACCGGTGTCTTTGCTCTTCTGTACAGGAGAGATCACGCCGTATGTTGCCAAGTAGTTGAAGTCAGCAATCGACTTATTCAATGTGAATGTAATGGTGCGGTTATCTTTCGAACAAGCAACTGCTTTGTTGAAAGCCTTAACACCTGCAGGAGTGTTCTTGTATGGACCTGTGTAGATCGAGTTTCCGTCTGCATCCTTAGGAATATCGAGCCATGTGATGAGATATGTCGGACCACCAGGAAGAACATCTTGTGCGAATACGCGCGAGACACCATAACGAACATGCTCGCAAGTAATCGGTGTTCCATCTTCAAACTTAGTACCTGGGCGAAGTGTGAACTTCCAAACTTTTGCCTGGTTACTTGGGATACCCGTATTGGTTGCGAGGTCTGGGACGATGCCAGCTCCTGCTTCACCTGGGACTGGGTTATATGCGACAAGGGTGCGTGTATGGAAAGCATTCATAAACGCGAGATCGCGACCAGTGTAAATACGAGTTGGATCAAGGTGATCCAAACGTGGCTCGTGCTCAAGCATTGTGAGAATTCCACCTGCTTGTGGTGTCGCTGATTGCGCAGGCGCACTAACGGCTACGAAACCAGAGATAACCAACGAGGTAGAAGCTGCAACTGCGAGAACACGGGCACGAGCAGAAAATCTGCTCATGTAGTACTCCTTTCGACAATGAAGCTACAGAAAACGGGGCCTGAGGGGGCCTCGACGTGGGACTAGTCAATCACTCGAAAAGTGATTTGAGAAGGAACTTTGGGAAATTTATCGCTCAGTGCGAGGGTCTAACGCGTCACGCAACGCATCACCCACGAGGTTAAATGCCAAGACCACAACCACCAACGAGCCCGCAACGATCAAGAAGAAGCTAGGCATTGCGGTAACAAATCGTGATGCATTTGAAAGCAGGATTCCCCATGTCGATGCTGGAGGCTGGATACCAAGACCAAGGAATGAGTACACCGATTCTGCGGCGAGATAACCAGGTAATGAGAGAGACACAACAACAATTACCGGCGCCCAAATATTAGGAATGATCTCTTTCAAAATGATTCGACTTCGTTTTGCACCCATCGCTTGTGCTGCCGTGATGTAGTCGCGTTCACGAATACTCAGAACTTGCGAACGAATCAGACGTGAGAAACCTGGCCAACCAAAGAATGATAAGAAGAAGATGAGAAATACGATGCGGGCAAAATTATCGCCGCCAATACCCCAACCTTGAATTCTCTGAACCACGGGAGTGCTTAATGCAACAATCATGAAGAATGCAGGAAATGCAAGGAAGAAATCTGTGAATCGACCAAGCGCATCATCAACTCGACCGCGCAAGAAACCGCCGGCGATTCCCACGAAGAGACCAATTGTTAGTGCAAGTACCGTTGTTAGAAATGCCACGAGGAATGAAATTCGCGAACCATAAAGAAGTTGAGCAAGAAGATCGCGCCCCGTTCCAGGAATTAAACCAAGTGGATGTTCCAAACTGATGCCACCATTCGGCAACTTAGGAACTCCGCTCGAATCAAGCGCCTCAAGATTCAATGTATTTGGATCGACCCCAAGAATGCGACAAGCAATCGGTGCAAAAGCAGAAAGCATGAGAATTGTGACACTGACGATTGCGGCGGCTACTCCGACCTTGTTTCGCTTAAATCGCATCCAGGCAATTTGCCCCGGACTTCGTCCTGCGATCTCGGGTCGAACCGTCTCGAGTTGCTCGCTCATAGTTCCCTTCAATTGGACCAGCTCAATGTGGCCCGCGTCAGAAGAATGAAAGGTAGCCCATCAACTCTGAGCATTCAACGTTCCGCGGCTATACTCTCGCTCTGAAATAACGCGCAGTTCCTATTTACGCGGAGGCTTCTATGTCAAAGAAAATGTTCGCTGCCCTTACATCTCTATTGATGATTGCCACCCTCACCGCATGTGGTGGCTCAGATAAAGCTGAAGCACCTACTGAACAGAAGCAGGAACTTGTAGAAACTCCAGTACAAGAAGCCCAAGCCACCGGTGGTTTTGATAGCGAAATCAAACTTCCAACAGGTGAAAGTTACGTTCTCTCGTCACCATCTAAATTCACGCCAGGAAAATTCGCTACTGGAATCACTCCTGGTCAATCCAATTATCGTTTTGAAGTGACCGCAAAAAATGGTGGAAGCGCTGACCTTGATCTCGCTGTTCTCATTGTTCAAGGAAGCACCTCGAGCGGCGCATGTGTAGACGTATTTGATGGAGATAACAACATTGGTGGCGCTCCTACTGATCCACTCGCTGCCGGGAAATCATTGACTTTCACTTGGGCGCTTTCTTGTCCAGGAAAAGCTGGTGACGAACTTGCCGTCAAGCTTGTTAGTGGCGAAACAGCTCTTATCGAAGCTAAAGGAAAGCTCAGCTAACTTTTCGCTTTGCGAAATCTCGTTGTGCTGATTTCATAATTGCAATTGGCACCAGAGAGCCAATAATCATTAACGCAAGCCACTCATTGGTGTAACCGCGGCCAATCAGAATGCCAACAAGTGCTGGCCCAAATACGCCCGCCACATTCCATTGCATCCCTGAAATTGCGTTATAACGTCCGCGAAGATTTTCCGGTGCAAGTTCATTTGCAACTGCAGGAAGTGTTGGCGACCAGATCATTTCTCCGACTGCAAAAATAACCTGGCTAACTGCGATGAGTGCTCCTGCGGTAAAACCTTGAGTAAATGCCGAAATCGCAACAATCGCCCATGACAAAGCCCAAATCCATCCCAACCATGGAAGAACTTCAAATTTATTTCGTGGCGAGATGATGCGAAGGACAGTCCCTTGAAGTAAGAAAATAGCCACTGTATTTGCGGTAAGAACTATGCCCAGCCACTTTGGCGAGAGATCTAGATGTTGAGTAATAAAGATAGCCAGTCCGCCGTTGAGCGATGCATAACCAAAGACTGTGTAAATCAAGCCACCGCCGGTGATCTTGAGAAATACGCGGTCACGAAATACCTCTTTATACCCACCAGATTCCTTCGCTCGCTCTTCGAGTGAAGTGTGAAAGTCACCTTTGATTCCAGCAATCACAATAAGGTAGATGATGTACGAGAGACCATCCAAGATGTACAACGATTGGAAACTAAAGAGATCACCTTCGCGGATAATAGATGCCGCGAAAATTCCGCCAAGTCCAATCGCAAGGTTGAAAAGCATGAAGTTCAAAGCAAAAACTTTTTGACGATGTTCTTCTGGCGAAGCTCGAGAAATCATTACCGTCTGGGGCGGCCAAATCATCAAAGTGCCAACTGCACTCATTGTTGCGACCAACAGAGCTTCGGTATGAGTAGTAACTATTGACCACATCGCAACACCAGTTCCTTCGAAGAGAAGTCCTGCGACGATGATTTTCTTTGGTCCGTATTTGTCTACTAGCCATCCAGTTGGACCTGAGAAAGCGATTGACACTATCGCGATGTAAGAAAGGACAAAACCGCCAAACGTGTTGGTGAATCCCCGAATGTCATGCAAGTAAACCAAGAGCAGAGAGAGCGTCATGCCCGTTCC
>RFMK01000045.1 GCA_009927705.1 Actinomycetota bacterium
TGACTCCGAAGAGGCAAGGCCAGTTTCTTTCAGGGTTCGCTCAACTAAAGTCACATCGCCTTTTTCAATTGCGATGAGCCCTGATTGAACGAGTTCTTTCACGCCATGCTTATTGAGTTCTGCAACCAATGTAGCAATATCCTTGCTAGTGCCGATTGCTTCAATCGTAAGTGATGCTCTTGTTTCATCGACAATCTCGCCCTTATAACGAGCCACAATCGATTCGATGTCAGATCGAGTGTCAGAAGAATTCTTAACTTTTACCATGAGTAATTCCCGTTGACGCGACTCATCTGCTGTCATCTCTTGAATGCCGATAACGTTCACAAGTTTAAAAAGTTGGGCGCTGACTTGATCGAGAGCATGTCCTTCAAGGTTCAGGACGATGGTCATACGTGAGATTGCTGGGTTTTCGGTCGGACCTACAGCGAGCGAATCAATGTTGTAACCGCGACGTGAAAAAAGCGAAGCTACACGAGCCAAAACGCCAGGGCTGTTTTCGACAAGAACGGAGAGTGTGTGTTGGGCCATGGCTATAACTCCTGCGAATCCCAGTCTGGCGCCATCTCTTTGGCGATCATGATGTCATCATTTGATGTTCCTGCGGCAACCATTGGCCAGACCATTGCATCACGATAAACGCTGAAGTCAACAACGACTGGCGCATCATTAATCGCATTTGCTTCTTTGATTATCTTGTCAACTTCACCCTTAGATTCACAACGCAATCCCACACAACCCATCGCCTCTGCAAGTTTCGCAAAGTCTGGAATGCGCTTTGAATGAAGATCGGTGTTTGAATACCGTTGTTGATAGAAGAGTGATTGCCATTGGCGAACCATTCCCAAACTTTCATTGTTGATGATTGCTACCTTGACGGGAATGTCGTTGAGCGCACATGTGACGAGCTCTTGATTTGTCATTTGGAAACATCCATCGCCATCAATCGCCCACACTGGAGTATCTGGCGCTCCAACTTTTGCACCCATTGCTGCTGGAACTGCGTATCCCATCGTTCCAAGTCCACCCGAGTTCAACCATGTTCGCGGCTTTTCATATTTCACAAATTGCGAAGCCCACATCTGATGTTGTCCAACTCCAGCAACATAGATTCCGTCAGGGCCTGTGATCGCTCCAATTCTTTCGATGACATATTGGGGAGATAGAGAACCATCTTGCGGTTCGTTGTAGCCCAATGGATATTTCTCGCGCAATGAACCCATCTGGCGCCACCAAATGGTCAGATCAGGTTTATTCTTTTTGAATTCAGCTTCAACCACTGGAATAAGTGCGCGGATTGTTGGACCCAAATCTCCAATAACAGGAACATCGGCGTAGCGATTCTTGCCAATTTCAGCTGGATCGATATCTGCGTGAATAATCTTGGCATTTACAGCGAAAGTTGAGAGTTTT
>RFMK01000044.1 GCA_009927705.1 Actinomycetota bacterium
GAGTGTGATGAGCAAATCTGCTTTCTGAAGCGCCGTCACAGCAGCCACAGTTCCATGCATGCCTGGCATGCCGAGATGTTGGTGGTGGCTATCAGGGAACGCTCCGCGAGCCATCAATGTGGTTACGACCGGAGCGCCAACTAATTCAGCAAGTTTCAGTAAATCTTCCGATGCATTGGCTTTGATGACTCCGCCACCAACATAAAAGACTGGTTTTGCGGATTGTGCGATGAGAGATGCCGCATCTCGGATTGCTTGTGCGTTTGGTTCAGTCTGTGGTTTGTAGCCAAGAAGATTGATTGAGGATGGATAGTTGTAGTCAGTCATCTTTTGCAGCGCATCTTTTGCGATGTCAACCAATACTGGACCTGGACGGCCAGAATTAGCGATATAAAAAGCTTCGGCAATTGCTTTTGGTATTTCTCGCGGATCAGTAACAAGGTAGTTGTGCTTCGTGATGGGCATCGTTACGCCACGAATGTCAGCTTCTTGGAATGCATCAGTTCCGATTGCGGCAGAAGGTACTTGTCCAGTGATTGCGACAACCGGCACGGAGTCCATCTGCGCATCCGCTAAAGGAGTGACAAGATTTGTCGCTCCTGGGCCAGAGGTAGCGATGCACACTCCAACACGTCCCGTTACTTGGGCATAGCCAGTTGCAGCATGGCCTGCACCCTGTTCGTGGCGAACCAAGATGTGACGAATCTTCGAATCGTAGATCGGGTCGTATGCAGGAAGGATGGCGCCGCCAGGAATTCCGAACATGACATCAACGCCAGATTGCTCTAACGCATTCACAAGAGCTTGGGCTCCTGTTATCTGAATACTCATCTTCGACTCCTTTCCTTTTCCTGTTTTCGCCCACTAATGCAAAAACCCTCAGTTTCCTGAGGGTGCGCGTGAACTTGGGTTAGTTCACGCGCAGCGAATCACCACGACTGATACGACGATTGAGACAGATGTGGTTTTCGCTGACATGCCCCGAATTATTCCCTCGCAAAAAGTATGAGTCAACCCCTGAGACGCGCATCTCACATT
>RFMK01000151.1 GCA_009927705.1 Actinomycetota bacterium
GGGGTGTGGGTCAGGTAGTATTCCGCCCGCACAGAAATAAACCTCTGTGACTTCACGCGTCTACTTCCCAATCGCACACGCGGCGATTGAACGAGGAAACCATCTCGGTCTGACTCGCAAGAGTTAGTCGGTGCTTAGACGCTAGAGAACCAACATCCGTTGGTTCACAAACCGATGCGAACGAAAAGTTCGCCTAAAGGAGCGTGCCGCCATGGCGGTTGTAACAATGCGAGAACTCCTCGACAGCGGTGTTCATTTCGGACACCAGACTCGTCGTTGGAATCCAAAGATGAAGCGCTTTATCTTTACTGAGCGCAACGGTATCTACATCATCGACATCCAACAGTCACTTGCTCTTATCGATAAGGCATACGACTTCGTCAAAGACACCGTCGCTAAGGGCGGCAATGTCCTTTTTGTTGGAACAAAGAAGCAAGCGCAAGAGCCGATTCAAAATCAGGCTAATCGCGTAGGAATGCCATTCGTCACTGAGCGTTGGCTCGGCGGAATGCTTACTAACTTCCCAACCGTTTATAAGCGCATCCAGCGCCTCAAAGAATTGGAAGCTCTCGAAGCTTCAAACGATCAGGTTCTCACTAAGAAAGAATTGCTCTTGCTTCGCCGTGAGCGCGAGAAGCTTCATAAGAACCTTGACGGTATCCGCAACATGACCAAGCTTCCTGCTGCTGTCTGGGTTGTCGACACAAAGAAGGAACACCTCGCTGTTGCTGAAGCGCACAAGCTTGGAATTCCTGTTATCGCAATCCTTGATACAAACTGCGATCCAGATGAAGTTGATTTCAAGATTCCTGGAAATGACGATGCAATTCGCTCCGTCACCCTTTTGACCCGCGTGATTGCAGATGCAGTTGCTGCAGGTCTCCAAGCACGTTCTGCCAATGTCGCAAAGGAAGCAACCGAAGCTGCAAAAGCTGGCGCTGATTCCGTAGCGGCTGGCGAACCACTTGCTGATTGGGAGAAGGAACTTTTGGGTAATTCGGCTTCGGAGGCAACTGACAATAAATCCAATGAAAGCGCAGGAGCATAAGTGGCATACACAGCAGAAGATGTAAAACGTCTCCGCGAGGCAACAGCAGCCGGCATGGTCGACTGCAAGAAAGCCCTCGATGAGGCAGGCGGCGATTTCAACAAAGCTGTAGAAATCATCCGCGTCAAAGGCTTGAAGGGTGTCACCAAGCGCGAAGGTCGTTCCACATCAAATGGTCTGATCGCTGCGAAAGCAGAGGGCACATCAGCTGTGATGCTCGAGCTCAATTGCGAAACTGATTTCGTTGCAAAGGGCGATCGCTTTCAAGCAGTTGCCGATGAATTACTCGCGCACCTGTTCGCCACAAAGCAGAACGATCTTGCTGCATTCGTTGCTTCAAAACTTCCTTCAGGTAAGGCAGTTCAAGAAGCAATTGATGAAGCTAATGCAACTTTGGGTGAGAAAGTAGAACTACGTCGTATTGCTGTTATCGATGGCACTGCTACCGCGTTGTACTTGCACCGCACTAGCCCAGATCTTCCGCCGCAAGTCGGAGTTCTTGTTGCACTCGCAAAAGCAGATGACGTTGTTGGTAAGGATGTTGCCCAACACATCGCAGCTTTCGCACCGCAGTTCCTCAACCGCGAATCAGTCCCAGCGGATGTCATCGAAAATGAACGTCGCGTTGCAGAGGAGACTGCTCGTAATGAGGGCAAGCCTGATGCTGCAATCGCCAAGATCGTTGAAGGCCGGGTAACTGGTTTCATCAAGGAAGTCTCACTCCTTGAACAAGCTTTCGCTAAGGACCAGAAGAAATCTGTCCAACAAGTCCTCGCAGACGCAGGAAACTCCGTGTCTGCCTTCTATCGATTCCGAGTAGGTCAGTAACCTATATCGGTAGATTTGCTTAAAGAAAGGAGCACTCGCATGGCTAACTCTCGTAAGAGCTATAAGCGAGTGCTCCTTAAACTTTCTGGCGAAGTATTTGGTGGCGAAAAAGGCGTTGGCGTTGACCCTGATGTCGTAAATGATGTCGCGCTACAAATTGCAGAAGTTGTTCGCAGCGGTGTTGAAGTAGCAATTGTTGTCGGAGGTGGAAATTACTTCCGTGGAGCTGAACTTCAAGAGCGCGGCATGGATCGTGCTCGGGCCGACTACATGGGCATGCTCGGCACCGTCATGAACTGCCTTGCACTCCAAGATTTCTTGGAGAAAGAAGGCATCGATACTCGCGTCCAAACTGCGATTGCCATGGGACAAGTTGCTGAGCCGTACATTCCACGTCGTTCGATTCGCCACTTGGAAAAAGGTCGAGTTGTAATCTTCGGCGCTGGTGCAGGAATGCCATTCTTCACAACCGATACAGTCGCAGCACAACGAGCTCTAGAAATCGGCGTAGATGCGCTCCTGCTTGCAAAGAGTGGAGTCGATGGCGTTTATTCTGCAGATCCGCGCAAAGATAAGAGCGCCACAAAGTTCGAATTTATCTCGTACGACGAAGTGCTTTCTAAATCTCTAGCTGTTGCCGATGCTGCTGCATTTAGTCTCTGCCGTGAGAACAAACTGCCAATCGTCGTATTTAATCTTTTGGAAAAGGGCAACATCGCACGCGCCGTTCGTGGCGAATCCATCGGAACGTTAGTCAATTAAGGAAACCAGGGGAGCGTCATGACAATCCAAGCGGTACTCACAGATACGAATTCCAAGATGAACAAAGCGGTAGATGTCGCAAAGGAAGACTTTGCTGCAATCCGCACTGGACGCGCTCATCCATCCATGTTCGCCAAAATTATGGTCGAGTACTACGGCACTCAAACTCCACTTTCACAGCTTGCAACAGTCCAGGTACCTGAAGCGCGCACCGCGCTTGTAACCCCATTTGATAAGGGCGCAATTCCTTCGATTGAAAAAGCAATCCGCGAGTCAGATCTCGGCGTTAATCCTGGTGGAGATGGAAATGTCATCCGAGTGAATTTCCCTCAACTAACCGAAGAACGTCGCAAAGAGTTCATCAAGGTCGCAAAGGCAAAAGCGGAAGATTCAAAGATTTCAATCCGCTCGATTCGCCGCGCTGCGAAGGAAGCCATGGAAAAGCTGGAGAAGGATGGTCAGATTGGCAAAGATGACCTAACTCGTGGCGAAAAAGAGTTAGAAAAAGTGACGTCTGATCACACGACGAAGATTGATGAGCTGTTGAAGCATAAAGAGGCCGAACTTCTCGAAGTCTAACTTTGAGTTGAAGATATGAGCGACCTCCACTCCATCAACGAGGCGATCAACAAGCGCGCTGGAAGAAAACTGATTCCTTCAATCATTGTCGGCCTTTTTCTTCTTGCAGTTATCTTCTCGACAATGGCATTTGTTCCAGCCCTTTTCGCTCTCTTTGTTGGTAGCGCAGTTTTGATTGCGCTACATGAACTAACCGCAGCCCTCAAACTTAATTCGATAGCCCTGAATTACCTTCATCTCGCTCTGTCGACCGGACTGATTCTCGGTGCGGCATGGATTGGTGGATTACCAGGTCTCTCTGTCTCGGTCGTACTTGCACTAATTGCAAATCTTTTTCTTGCTCTTTTGCAAGGAACCGAAGGATTCATTAAGAATGCAACTGCCCGTGCCTTCACTCTCTTGTATCCCGGATTTGTTGCCGGCTTCATCTTTCTTCTCGCTCGCTCTGGAGACGGTTTTGCCTACATAGCAACGCTCGTGATTCTGGTTGGTTGTAACGATACATTCGCTTATCTTTTCGGAGTTCTCCTCGGTAAACATCCATTGGCACCAAAGATTTCGCCGAAGAAAACCTGGGAAGGTTTCATTGGCGGCCTGATTTTCACTGCAATTGGTGGCGCGATTTCCTTCTATTACTTACTTGATCATCACCCCGTCGTAGGCGCTTTGGCAGGTTTTGCCGCAGTGTTAGCAGCTACGGTCGGTGACTTGGTTGAGAGCGCAATCAAACGCGATCTCTCGATCAAGGATATGGGAACGCTCCTTCCTGGACATGGAGGCATGTTGGATCGCCTTGATTCAGCGCTCATTACTGCTCCCGTCATGTGGTGCTTCATCGAACTTTTGAAACGTCTGTCATGACGGAATTGAAATTGGTTTTTGAGGAGCCCAAGCAACGGAAGAAAGCGCCCGAACACTTGGCTGACCTAACAAAAGAAGAGCGTCGCGCAAAGGCTGAATCACTTGGCCTGCCAGCATTCCGAGCAAATCAGATCTCTACTCATTACTTCACGCATTACAACGACGATCCTGATTCGTGGAGTGATATTCCTGCAGCTATGAGGCCGCTTGTTGCCGAACACTTCCTGCCAAAACTCATCACATTGGTGCGTTCCATCAGTTGCGATAACGGGAAGACTCGCAAAGACTTGTGGCGACTACATGATGGCGTTCTCGTCGAATCAGTGCTGATGCGCTATTCCGATCGCACCACCGTTTGTATTTCCTCTCAAGCAGGATGTGGAATGAACTGCCCGTTCTGTGCGACGGGACAGGCTGGACTAACGCGAAATCTCACTGCCGGTGAAATCACTTCTCAGATTGTTGCCTCAGCACGTGCGTGCGCGACGGGTGAATTACCTGGTGGCCCTACTCGACTTTCGAATGTTGTTTTCATGGGAATGGGGGAGCCGCTTGCGAACTACAACGCAGTACTCCGCACGGTTCGAAACATCATTACACCCCAACCTGATGGCCTTGGTATCGGAGCGCGCTCCGTTACGGTTTCAACCGTTGGACTTGTGACTGGAATTGAGAAGCTCACCGAAGAAGATTTACAAGTCACGCTTGCCGTCTCGCTCCATACCCCTGACGATGAATTGCGCGACACCTTGGTACCAATCAATTCTCGTTGGAAAGTGAAAGAAGTTCTTGCTGCTGCGGACAAGTACGCCGATAAAACTGGACGTCGCTATTCAATTGAATATGCGTTGATTCGCGACATTAATGATCAACAATGGCGCGCAGATCTATTGGGACGACTTTTGAAGAATCGACATGCCCATGTGAACTTGATTCCACTGAACCCAACACCCGGCTCAAAGTGGACCGCCTCGCGAAAAGAAGATGAACGTACCTTCGTCCGAACCTTAGAAAACTATGGAGTTCCGGTAACAGTGAGAGATACTCGAGGCCGTGAAATAGATGGCGCCTGTGGCCAACTTGCTGCAGCAGAAGTAACGAATAAATAACTGCCTTCAACTGCCTTGATAGGCCGAGGTTGGCTAACTAAACTCAAGTCCTCACCTAGGGGGATGTAGTGAAGACGCTTCAAAATTTCATTAATGGCCGGAAAGTTTCGTCATCGTCAGATAAGACCCAAGATCTCATCAATCCTGCAACGGGAGAAGTTTTCGCAAAAGCTCCTATTTCTAATGCACCTGATGTAGATAAGGCGATGAAGGCAGCTGAAAAAGCATTTGAAGTCTGGAAAGAATCAACTCCAGGTGAGCGCCAGAAGGCTATAAACAAGATCGCAGATGCAATCGAAGCTCGCTCCGAAGAATTAATACAGATTGAAAGCGAGAACACTGGAAAACCGATTGCTGTAACTCGCGCTGAAGAAATCGGCCCGATGTTGGATCAGATTCGTTTTTTCGCGGGAGCAGCACGTCACCTCGAAGGACGCTCTGCCGCAGAATATTTCAAGGGACATACCTCTTTTATTCGGCGCGAACCCATCGGAGTTTGCGCACAAGTCACCCCATGGAACTACCCAATGATGATGGCGGTATGGAAATGGGCACCTGCTATTGCAGCCGGCAACACGGTCGTACTCAAGCCAAGCGATACCACTCCAGTCTCAACAGTCTGGATGGCAGAGTTGATGCAAGAGTTCTTACCTGAAGGTGTAATAAACGTTGTTGTCGGTGATCGTGACACAGGCAAAGCGCTCGTTGAACATGAAATTCCACAATTCATTTCTATCACCGGCTCGGTACGTGCCGGAATGGAAGTTGCTAGCAGCGCAGCAAAAGATTTAAAGAGAGTGCACCTCGAACTTGGCGGAAAAGCGCCCGTTGTTATCTTTGACGATGCAAACCTTGAAGCAGCCTGCGAGTGGATTGCAGTCGCTGGTTACTTTAATGCCGGTCAAGATTGCACTGCTGCAACGCGAGTTCTCGTCGAAGCAAGCGCATATGACGATGTCGTTGCGCTCTTGAGCGAACAAGCCAAGAACGTAATTAAAGTTGGAGCACCCGATGAAGATGTACTTGTCGGACCCGTTAATAACGCTAATCAACTCGCTCGCGTTAAGGGATTCCTTGATCGCGTGCCAGCACATGCTCGAGTTACTGCTGGCGGAACTGCGATTGATCGCCCAGGATATTTCTGGAACCCAACCGTGGTTGCTGATCTCAAACAAGATGATGAGATGATTCAAAATGAGATTTTTGCACCTGTCATCACTGTTCAGAAGTTCACAGATGAAGCTGAAGCTGTTCGACACGCTAATGGCGTGAAGTACGGTCTCGCCTCTAGTGTGTGGACCAAGGACCATGGACGCGCGATGAGAATGGCAAAGGCTTTTGACTTCGGATGCGTCTGGATCAATACCCATATTCCGATGGTTGCTGAGATGCCACATGGCGGTTTCAAGCACTCTGGCCATGGCAAAGACCTCTCTGGCTACGGATTTGAGGAATACACGCGCATCAAACATGTCATGACCAATCTCAACGCCTGATAGATTTCCGCAGATTCGAACGGCCGACATAGAAGAGAAAGTGAAGCGATGAAGAAAGATCACCAAGACCTATCTCCAGAAACGCGCGCAATCATTCGCGCACAGATGACACGTCGCTCACTTCTTGTTGGCGCTGGCGCTATTGCTGGTGCAACGACGCTTGCAGCGTGCGGAACTGGTTCATCGGAATCAACGTCGACCGCAGTTGTGGACGTAAGCGATACTGAAAAGATTGTTCGTTGGGCGAACTGGCCTCTCTATCTTGACTATGACTCCGATAAGAAGGAGTACCCAACTCTCAAAGCTTTCGAGCAAGCGACCGGAATTGCTGCGACTTACACCGAAGATATTGATGACAACAATTCCTTCTACGGAAAAGTTCAAGGCCAACTCTCAATCGGAACCGATATTGGCTATGACGTTGTAACGCCGACAGATTGGATGGCGGGACGTTGGATCGAACAGGGTTACGCCCAGAAGTTTGATGCCGCGAACATTCCAAATAAAGGAAATATCCGTTCGATTCTCGCCAATGTTGGATTCGACCAGGGACGTAATTACTCGTTGACTTGGCAATCTGGTTTTGCTGGTTTTGGCTGGAACACTCAGAAACTCCCTAAGGGCGTTCGCACCCTCGAAGATCTCTTTGCTCCTGCAAATAAAGGTCGCATCATGGTTCTTTCTGAGCTCCGCGACACAATCGGAATCATCATGCAATATCAGGGCGTTGATCCATCTGGCGATTTCACCGAAGATCAATATATGAATGCAATTGATTTCCTCAAAGGAAAAATCGCTGACGGCTTTATCCGCCAAGTTAAAGGCAATTCATACTCTGAAAGCCTGGTTAATGGCGATGCGGTCGCAGTCATCGGATGGTCTGGAGATATCTTCATCCTTAAGTCCGAAAACAACGGCAAATTCGACTTTGCAATCCCAGAATCAGGTGGAATGTTGTGGAGCGACAACATGTTGATTCCATCAACATCGACTCACAAGAAGAACGCCGAAGCTCTCATCAACTACTACTACGAACCAGCAGTCGCAGCACAAGTTGCGGCTTACGTGAATTACATCTGTCCAGTGGAAGCTGCTCAACCAGAACTTGAGAAGATTGATCCAAAGCTGGCAGAAAGTCCATTCATATTCCCAGACGAAGCTACGTTGGCGAAGGTCAAGGTATTCCGTTCTCTCACATCAGATGAGGCTACGAAATATCAAACCGCGTTTGACGAAGCAGTCGGTAACTAGGGGCTTGGTAAGTAGCCGCTGATGGCGAACTCCAAAGTCTCGCAAGACACAGGCGATTTGGTTCTTAATCGCATCACAAAGTACTACGGAGATTTCTGCGCAGTAGATGATCTCTCGCTGACAATTCCTGATGGATCATTCTTTGCACTTCTCGGGCCATCAGGTTGTGGCAAGACCACAACGCTTCGCATGATTGCCGGACTTGAAGAACCATCACAAGGAACCATCAGCATCGGCGATACGGATATCACCACCCAGAAGCCTTACCAACGTAACGTCAATACTGTCTTCCAGAACTATGCGCTCTTCCCACACTTGAGCATCTTCGAAAATATCGCATTCGGACTTCGCCGGCGAGGGATTAAAGATGTGAAGACTGAAGTTGAGAACGCTCTCAATCTTGTCGAGCTCGGTCATCTTGCCGAACGTAAACCCGCTCAACTCTCAGGCGGACAGCAACAACGAATCGCAGTCGCTCGTGCAATTGTGAATCGACCAGAAGTACTTCTTCTTGATGAGCCCCTAGGCGCTCTTGACCTCAAATTGCGCCGACAGATGCAGATTGAATTAAAGCGAATCCAAATGGAAGTTGGCATTACCTTCATCCACGTCACGCATGACCAAGAAGAAGCGATGACCATGGCAGACACAATTGCTGTGATGAATCAAGGAAAAATCGAACAGATGGGTTCTGCTACCGATCTCTATGAATCTCCTAAGACGGCATTTGTCGCTAACTTCCTTGGCCAATGCAATCTCATCAAGGCAAAGGTTCAATCACGTGCAGGTGGAAAAGCAGTTGTGACCGCAAAAGGAATTTCTTTTGAAATCCCACTTTCGCGCGTCTCTACCGATAACGACTCGATTCTCATGGGTG
>RFMK01000092.1 GCA_009927705.1 Actinomycetota bacterium
GTGTCCAACTGAAGGAGTAATGACTGGAACTAAATCCACATCACTGGTCTGTGTTAAGAGCGCAGATGGAAAGCAGATCTGGCAGCGCGTAAAGCTTGCTTCCGGAAATGGTCGCCCAGTTGCAAACTTAACCCCACCAAAGGGTGAGATTGAGTTCTGGCACTATCGTGTCGAGCTCGCTGACCAGAGAGCGCTCGTAAAGATCATCTCTGACTTTGAAGCGAAGTATCCAGGCACAAAGATCAAGCAGGTAGTGCGTGATACCACCACCTACAACAACACCGCCCGCGTAGCGATCCTCGCCAATCCAAAAGCAGCGTTATTTGCTACTTCTCGCGGAGCGATCTTCGATCAATTCGCGAAGAGCGACATGATGTTGGATCTTTCAAGTCAACGTTATGTCCAACAAAACGTTGTTGCCAAAGGTCTTACTGCTGGACAATACGAAGGAAAGCAACTTGGTATTCCGTACCAGTACCTCTTTAACAACCCAATTGTTAATACAGACATCTGGGCTAAAGAAAAGTGGACCACACCAAAGAATCTGACGGAATGGGTAGCTTGGTGCAAAGACGCTAAGGCAAAGGGATATGTCCCGCTTGCATGGCCAGGAGCAACTCGTGGTCAAGCTGCACAGATCTCAAACTCGGCGCTGATGAACTCTGCGGGTAGCTATGCAGAACTTTCAAAGAATCTTGCTGACCTCAATAGCGGCAAGATTGATCTCACTTCACCTTGGTTCAAGGCGTTGCTGATATTTATGTCAAGCTACGTAATGCAGGATGCTTCCCAGACAACGCCACTGGCGTAACTGAGGCAGCCGCCTACAACTTGTTTGCAACCGGAAAGTCACCGATTCTCCCAATTGGAACATTTGCAATGGGATCAATCGTTGGACTTAACCCAGCTCTCAACGGCAAGATGCAATTGATGTCAATGATCTTGACTGATGGCAAAGTTGTTGCTGAAGGAATCATGAATAACACTTACACTCTAAGCGTTAACAAGAATTCTTCATCACGTGATCAAAAGATTGCGAATGCATTCTTGTCTTATTTGCTCACTGGCCCAGTGGCTCAGATCTATGCAAATGAAACCTTGCAGCATGTGAATGTTCTCGATGTTGAATACACGAATATCAACCTCTTGAATACTTCTTCCTTCCAGGCCAAGAACACAATGCTTGCTCCACGCTTCCTTCTTTTGAATGCAGCTGTATCCGATCTAACTCAGGATGCTCTCATTCAAATCGTCGGTGGT
>RFMK01000110.1 GCA_009927705.1 Actinomycetota bacterium
GATCAAGAAGGAATGAGCCTAAGCGAGCTTGGACGGAAGCTAGAGGTTGTGGCGAAACTTCATTCATTACGGGCATTTCTTCAGACACATGTACTCCTTATTTGATCTTCTGCAAAGTGTAATTCTGTGTGGCCCTATCTACAACAAGGATCGAACCATTAGGTATGTCGCTCCAACCATCTTGATTCCATCCACTTGAGCCAACCACAACTTCTCCGTCGCGCTTGATGAACTTTAGAAAATAGTAATCAAGTTGATTTTTAAAGTGGTCAGGAATCCGATCGGGGTTATAGATACATGCAGCAATGAAGTGATTTTCGTTCATCACCATGCAGTTGATTGAAGAGTAATTGGTGTGCGATGTCATATAACGAAGTGCGCTTGTGACTCCCTCGACAAAGCCACGTTTTCTAATTTCGGTAACGAGATAGAGGAAGTAGCGCTCAGAGTCTGTGGTGCCTTGTACGCTCCTCAATAATGAAGGATCAATGACGGGATCTAATTGATCGCCAGGCAATAAAGCGCCATTGTGAATGAAGGAGATGCCGTCACGAGTGAAGGGATGAGTATTTTCTTGGTTGATTGCAAGACCAGGCGTGGCCCAGCGGAAATGTAAAAGGGCGCCGGTCGAAGAGTGACGCGAAATCTCTTGCGAAAAATGAGAGCTCTTTGTGGCAGCAACGGGCTCTTTATATATATCAGCCGACGTTGCCAGACCCCATCCATCGCCATGTTCATTTGCTAATTTCACAAAGCCATCAAAATCCTTACCTACAACATGATCAAAGGTTGTTGAGGAAAGCGATGTGTAACCTAGTAAACGACAGATGATTGACTCCGTTCTTCGAGATGCGAATCTTATCTATAACTTTTATATGGAAAAGAGAAAGCGCCCTGATTTTCACCAGGGCGCTTTCAGTGAAGCGTATTAGATGGTCTTCTTCGGACCTGTGAACCATTTCTTCACAGATAGATGCCACCAGATCCAGAGCAGGATTAGTGCGCCACCTGTGACGATTGGTGCATAGTTCACGGCAGTCCAGGTGAAGTCTTTGTTACCTGGAGTTCCCGCAGGTGCGAAGGGGAGAATGAAGTAGACCGAAATGATTGCAATTTC
>RFMK01000043.1 GCA_009927705.1 Actinomycetota bacterium
TAGGAGTTGATATTCGGGGCAAACATCAGTGTTAGCTCGCGAGAGTGTGCGAGTTGGCCCGCGATAAATTGCTTACCGATCTCAGAAAGACCGTTTGGATCCTTGTCATCGGTCATTACGAGTTCGTCTTTCAGGCCGCGGAACGATAGATGGATGTGTGAAGAGTTTCCTTCGCGTTCGTTGTACTTTGCCATAAAGGTAAGTGCATAACCCATATCGGAGGCGATTTCCTTTGCGCCGTTCTTATAGACCACGGTGTTATCACATGTTGTGACCGCATCGTCATAACGGAATGCGATTTCATGTTGCCCGTAATTACATTCACCTTTAACCGATTCAACGCTCATACCCGCGCCAGACATATGAAGTCGGATTGCACGTAAGAGCGGCTCAAGACGTGATCCACCGAGGATTGAGTAATCGACGTTGTAGAGATTTGATGGGGTTAATCCTTTATAACCTTTTTGCCAGGCTTCTTCATAAGTGTCGTTGAAGACGATGAATTCCAATTCGGTACCAACTAGCGCCTTCATTCCAGCTTTCTCGAGTGCAGCGACTTGGCGTTTGAGAATTTGTCGTGGTGAGGCAACAACATCTGTGCCGTCTAACCATTGGACATCTGCGGTAACCATTGCTGCACCTGGTTGCCAAGGAATGCGGCGCAGCGTTGAAAAATCTGGGACGAGAGCAAAATCTGAATAACCTTTATCCCACGAAGACATGTCATAACCTGGAACAGTGTTCATGTCGACATCAACGGCAAGGAGATAATTACAACCTTCAGTTCCGTGGTGTGCGATTTCATCGACGAAGAATGATCCGTGAATTCTCTTGCCGACCAATCGGCCCTGCATATCAGTCATGACGACAACGACGGTATCGATTTCACCAGTTTTCACAGATCGGGTGAGTTCTTCTAACGAGAGTGGGGCGCTCATGTGGTCATCTTTCCAAAGAAGTCAGGTAATCCACAATCCCCGCTTGCATCACATTCTCACGCGTTCATTCTGAGGGTCATAGAGGGAATGTCGCGATATTCGCGCCGGAACCCATGTTCCAAAGAACTCGACTTCTATGGAATCTCCATCAATCGCTACTTCAGTAGGGAGATAGGCATATCCGATAGCTTTATTAATCGTGAATCCCTGACCGCCACTCTTAATCTGTCCGACTATGCGATCATTCTTTCGGATTGGTTCTTTACCAAATGGAACTCGAGTGATGTCATCAAATGTCAGTGCGACAAGTGTTCGACGTGGCTCACTTTTTTCTACTAACGATCTCTTTCCTATGAAATCAGGTTTAGTTAATGAGACCGCAAAACCAAGTCCGGCTTCAAAAGGCGTAGTCTCTGTTGAAATCTCAACGCCCCAAGCTCGATAACCTTTTTCGAGACGAAGTGTTTCAATGGCGCGATATCCACATGCGATTGCACCGTGAGGCTTTCCAGCGTTGATCATAGTTTCCCACACTTTCATGGGAACGCCAGGAACTTTTGTCGAAACGTAAATCTCCCAACCCAGCTCGCCCACATATGTAATTCTGGTCATTCGAACCTCTATGCCTGCAATCTTTGCTGGGAGCGATCGAGCAAAAGGAAATGCTTTATGCGAAAGATCGATATCGCATATCGTGGACATTATTTCTCGAGCTTTTGGTCCCCAGATTCCAAAGACTGCAAAATCGTGGGTGACATCATCAATGCTGAGATTTGTAAATTTCTTTTCGGCCGCGATTTTGCGGAGCCAAGTCAGGTCATGTCGCGCAGATGCAGTTCCGGTAATGAGAAGGTAATTATCGGGTGCAATTGCTGTAATAGTCACATCAGCTTCTATTCCGCCGCGCGAATTAAGCAGCTGTGTGTAGACGGCGCGATTCTCGCCGCGAACTACATCATTTGCGGCGACGTAATTAAGGAATTCTCCAGCACGGGAACCATGAATTCGAATCTTGGCAAAACTTGATTCATCAAAGATGCCGGCGGCTGAACGAGTGGTGTGATGTTCTACAACAACATTCGGATTCCAATGATGGCCAGCCCAATCTTGTGGGCGGAGC
>RFMK01000042.1 GCA_009927705.1 Actinomycetota bacterium
GGCAGCAGAAGAATTGGGTGTGAAGATTGATTGGCCGTTGCAATTTGATCGGGGAAGAACGCTGAATTAGTTTGTACATTTTTATCTACTTTCTGTACACTCCTGTGCATGAAGACATTTTCTGTCAGTGAGGCTCGTAATAATCTCCCCTTGCTAATTGATTTAGCCAAAAGGGAGCCCATGATGATCGAACGTCACGAAAAAGAAGAAGCCGTCTTAATTAGCGTCGAGCAATTCGAGAAATTCGTTGAAGCTGAAGAGGAATTAGAAGACATTCGAGCAGCTGAGGAATCTATGCGGGACCCTAGTCCGAATATTCCGTGGGAGAAGGTGAAGAAAGAGCTAGGTCTCAAGTGAAACCGCTCGAAATAGAATTTCGCCCAAGGGCACAAAAGGCTCTAAAGGAGATTGTCACCTCAGATCGCCAGCGAATTAATGCTGCAATCGAATTATTGCGATTCGACCCAATTCCTCCTACTGCCAAGAGGCTAACTGGGCGAAGTGATTATCGAATCAGAGTTGGAAAATATCGGGTGATTTACGCTTTTGAGGGAAAGAAGTTGGTAATGGTCATTATCGATATTGGACACCGCCGAGACATATACCGAAAGAGATAGCGCTATTTTCCTGCCTTACAGCGTTCCGAACAATACTTAACTCGCTCCCAATCACGGGCCCACTTCTTGCGCCACTCGAATTCTCGGCCGCAATGCACACAAACTTTTGGCCGAAAACCGTTCTTAGTTTTCGCTTTCATGGATAAAGACTATTATGCGATTCATGAAAGCGCTCTTCATTGAACATGATTATGTCTCCCTCGGCGGACCAATCTGGCGCGCATTCGAGAAACGTGGTTATGAAGTTCATCGTTTTCTGATTGTTCCGCAAGAGAAATATCACCAACCAAATGTCACAGTCGAATTTCCGAACTTTGCTGACTATGACGTGATTGTTCCTATGGGAGCGCCGTATGCCGCATACGATGATGCGCGGATTGGGAATTGGTTGTTACCCGAACTACAGAAACTACGAGATGCG
>RFMK01000102.1 GCA_009927705.1 Actinomycetota bacterium
AAGGGTTACGACTCAGTACTTCGTCCATCAATCGACTCTGGTGATTACACCCTCGTTGATGATCAGGCTGTTCCAGATTGGGACAATGCCAAGGGTGGAGTTATTTTCGAACAGCAACTCTCAAAGGCAAAGGGCAAGCTCGATGCCGTTGTTTCAGCTAACGAAGGTCTCGGCCTCGCAGCTGTTGCTGTGTTGAAGAAGAACGGACTCAACGGAAAGGTTTGCGTATCCGGACAGGATGCAACCGTTGATGGTCTCCGCGCTATCTTGACTGGTGATCTTTCAAACACTGTTTACAAGGCAATCAAGGCTGAAGCTGAAGCCGCTGCTGCACTTGCTGTCGCACTCCTCAAGGGTGAGAAGGCAACAACTGCAACTGGTTCAGTAAACAACGGAACAGCTGATGTTCCTTCAGTTCTCCTTGTACCAGTCTCAATCACCAAGGCAAACGTCAAGGATGTCATCGCTGATGGCTTCCAGAAGCGTGAAGATGTCTGTAAGGACATCGAAGATCTCTGCACCGCAAACGGAATCTAAGAAACCTTAGATACCGAGTGATCGGTAAGCAGAAATAGCAGTACAGCTCAGCCCGAGTATTGAATTACTCGGGCTGAGTCATTAAATTCAAAAATCTAAAAACCAGTAGCGCAAGGCCTACGAGCGAGGACATTTCATGGCTGCACCCATTCTCACCCTTCGCAAAGTCAACAAATCTTTTGGACCTGTCCATGTACTCAAGGATGTCGACTTTGATGCATATGCGGGGAAAGTAACGGCGCTCGTCGGCGATAACGGTGCAGGTAAGAGCACTCTCATTAAGTGCATCGCTGGAATTTATACTCCGGAAACTGGCGAGTTTATCTTCGAAGGCAATAAGGTCACGATTGCTGGACCTCGTGATGCAACATCGTTGGGAATTGAAATCGTTTATCAAGATCTTGCCTTGTGCGACAACCTCGACATTGTTCATAACATGTTCTTGGGTCGCGAAGAGAAGAGTGGCATCACACTCAATGAATCGACGATGGAATCAATGGCAAAGAAGACGCTCGATGGCCTCAGCGTCCGCACAGTGAAATCGATCCGCCAGAAAGTCGCATCGCTCAGCGGTGGACAACGTCAAACTGTTGCTATTGCTCGTGCCGTGTTGTGGAATAGCAAAGTTGTGATTCTTGACGAACCAACAGCGGCGCTTGGCGTCGCCCAAACCGAACAAGTCTTAAAGTTAGTCCGACAGCTAGCCGATAACGGACTTGCCGTCATTGTTATTAGCCATAATCTCAACGATGTATTCCAGGTGGCCGACAACATTGCCGCCATGTATCTCGGCACTTTGGCAGCGCAAGTAGATAAGAATTCCGTTAATCAAAATGACGTAGTACGCCTCATCACAACTGGAAGTTCTGACGCAATTTCAGGAGCGAAAAAATGAGCGAGCAGATCACTATCGAAAAGTCGCTCCGTGATTGGTGGAGTCGCGTAAAAGCGGGTCAAGTTGGAGCGCTGCCCGCAATCCTCGGTTTACTCGTTCTCTGTGTAGTTTTCGGCTCATTAAGTTCGGTTTTCCTCACCCCAGGTAACTTCGCAAACCTCCTCACTCAAGCAGCTGCAGTCACAGTGATTGCCATGGGATTAGTTTTTGTTCTATTGCTGGGCGAGATTGATCTCTCCGCAGGTTATGCCGCCGGTGTTTGTGGCGCAATTTTGGTCATCATGGTGACCGAAATGGATTACGCCTGGTACATCGCTTTTCCTGCGAGCATTATCTTTGGCGTTCTTCTAGGCGGCGGGATTGGTTATCTCGTCGCACAACTAAAGATTCCTTCCTTCGTCGTAACGCTTGCAACATTCCTAGCTTTCCAAGGATTGCTCCTTCTCCTCGTTGGCGAAGGTGGAACGATTCGCATCGAAAATCCCGTAATCCTCGCCGTGGAAAACAAGAATCTCTCCGTGACCGCAAGTTGGATTTTCTTCTTCTTTACCGCCGGCGCATACATTCTTTCGGGACTCTGGAAGTTCTCTAAGCGACGTCGGGCTGGACTTGTCGATAATCTCTTCAAGTTCTGGCTCATCAAGTCATTAGCCCTTGTCATCATTGGTGCTGCTGCGACTTCCGCCTTAACGGTCGAGCGAAGCAACAACCCTCAACTCACAAGTTTGCGCGGCATTCCTTATGTCGTTCCAGTGATCTTGGTACTACTCGTTGGAGCAACATTTGTCCTCTCCCGCACTTCTTATGGCCTACATATCTATGCAGTTGGCGGAAATGCAGAAGCAGCTCGTCGTGCGGGTATTAACGTCAAGATGGTTCGCATTACTGCATTCATGATCTGCTCCGGTTTTGCAGCGGTAGCGGGCATGATTTTCGTATCGCGGGCCAACTCGGTTTCACCAACAACTGGCGGAAGTTCAACGCTTTTGTACGCAGTCGGTGCAGCTGTTATTGGCGGAACAAGTCTCTTTGGTGGAAAAGGAAAAGTCAGCGATGCGATCCTCGGCGGAATCGTCGTAGCTGTCATTGATAACGGCATGGCACTTCTTGGTTATCCAGCAGGAATCAAGTTCATGGTCACAGGCGCTGTTCTCTTGATCTCCGCAACAATCGATGCGGTATCGCGTCGAGGAGCCACGACGAGCTAGTTCAATCATGTTTGCCCGAATGCGAAAGTTTGATTTTTCACTTAGGGAGAATCTAGGTATTCTTCGGGCTCACATCTTGCGGGAGTGGTGAAATGGCAGACACGCAGGTCTTAGGAACCTGTGCTTCGGCGTGTGGGTTCAAGTCCCACCTCCCGCAC
>RFMK01000111.1 GCA_009927705.1 Actinomycetota bacterium
TAAACGTGGGGCCACAAAAGGAGAAAAGTGGCAAAGGTCCGCGTTTACGAATTAGCAAAAGATGTTGGGATGGATAGCAAGGATGTCCTTGCAAAACTCCAAGAGATGGGCGAGTTTGTTCGCTCTGCATCATCAACAGTCGAACCACCCGTCGTTCGAAAATTCCTAGAGAAGTTTCCGCCTGTAGCAAAACCAGCGGCTGAAGAGAAGCCAGCGAAGAAGGCGCCAGCGAAGAAAGCGGCTGCGAAGAAAGCGCCTCTCCAAGAATCGGTCGAGCCTCCGACAGTAGAGATTCCCGAAACTCCTGCGCCGATCACACAAACTCCACCGACTCCACCTGCTCGTCCAACAAATATTCCATCTGCACCTAATCCAATTCCACCGCGTCCTCCACAAGCACGTCCCGGTGCGCCACGTCCTGGAAACAATCCATTTGGAACACCTAACGCACCGCGTCCGCCACAAGCACGTCCTGGAAATAATCCATTTGGAACTCCAGGTGGCCCACGACCACCACGCCCACAAGGTGCAGGTGCACCACAACGTCCAGGCGGACCGCGCGGTGGAAATATGTCAGGTCCTCGTCCTGGATCTGTCCGTCCCGGTTTTGCTGCACGTCCACCACGTCCTGATAGTGCACAACGTCCCGGAGGCGGCGGAAAATTTGGCGGCGCACCATCAACACAATCTCCGTATCGCACACAAGGCGGACCACAACGTCCAGGCACCGGTGGAAAACCAGGTGGCGGAGGATTTGCTCCTGGTAGACCAGGTGCGCGTCCTGGCGCTGGTGGCGCATTTGGAAAGAATGCCGGCAAGAAAAAGAATTACAAGAGTAAGAAAACTCGTCGCGAAGAGATCGACAATATGCAAGCGCCCACACTTGGTGGCGCTGTTGTTCCACGCGGTGATGGAAATACTCCAATCCGACTTCGCCGAGGTGCATCTCTTGCAGATTTCGCCGAAAAAATTGGCGCAGATCCCGCAGCTCTAGTCTCTGTTCTCTTCCATTTAGGCGAGATGGTGACCGCAACTCAATCAGTTGATGAAGACACACTTCATGTTCTGGGTGGCGAATTCGGCTACAAGATCACTGTCGTGTCTCCGGAAGATGAAGACCGCGAAATTCTTGAAGAGTTTGATATCAATCTCGAACAAGAACTCTCTGATGTCAATCCAGATGAACTCAGCATCCGCCCACCAGTCGTTACAGTCATGGGTCACGTCGATCACGGTAAGACTCGTCTTCTTGATGCGATTCGCCAGACCGAAGTCGTCAAAGGTGAAGCAGGCGGAATCACACAGCACATTGGTGCATATCAAATTCACCATGATCATGCTGGTATTAATCGCGCGATTACTTTCATCGATACACCAGGTCACGAAGCATTCACCGCAATGCGTGCTCGTGGTGCGAAGGTGACTGATATTGCAGTTCTCGTTGTTGCTGCAGATGATGGCGTGATGCCTCAAACCATCGAAGCTCTCAACCATGCTCAAGCTGCCAACGTTCCAATCGTTGTTGCAGTGAACAAGGTTGATAAGGAAGGCGCCAATCCTGGCAAGATCCGCCAACAGCTCACCGAATACAACTTGATCGCTGAAGAATATGGTGGAGATACGCTCTTCGTAGATGTTTCTGCGGCAAAGGGAACCGGCATCGATGAACTCGTCGAAGCAATTTTGCTCACCGCTGATGCTGCGATAGATCTACGTGCTATTCACGAAGATGACGCTCGTGGCGTTGCGATTGAAGCTCACCTTGACCGCGGACGTGGCCCAGTTGCCACGGTACTCGTCCAACGCGGAACGCTGGAAGTTGGAGATGCAATTGTTGCTGGAAGCGCATTTGGTCGCGTGCGTGCGATGATGGATGAGTTCGGACAAGCAGTTGATATCGCAGGTCCTTCACGTCCAGTCCAAGTTCTAGGTTTCACTTCAGTGCCAAGTGCTGGAGATAGTTTTATCGTCGCACCTGACGATAGAACTGCACGACAGATCGCTGAGAAGCGCCAAGCCGGTGAGCGCCATGCAGCGCTTGCGAAAGCACGGAAGAAAGTTTCTTTGGAAGACTTCCTCGAGAAATCTAAGGTCACCACTCTTAATCTCATCCTCAAGGGTGACGTCAGCGGTTCGGTTGAAGCTTTGGAAGATGCCCTCATCCAATTGGATGTCGGAACCGAAGTTGATTTGCGTGTCATCCACCGTGGAGTTGGAGCAATTACTAAGAGCGATGTAACTCTTGCTTCAGCATCAGGCGCGGTTATCGTTGGATTCAACGTAAAGCCTGAAGCTCATACTGCGATCTTTGCTGATGAAGAAGGCGTCGAAGTTCGCTTCTATTCCGTCATCTACAAAGCAATCGAAGAAATTGAAGCTGCGCTTAAGGGACTCCTCAAACCAGAATTCGAAGAGGCCACCATTGGTAACGCTGAAGTTCGAGAGATCTTTAAATCGAGCAAATTCGGAACAATCGCTGGTTCTATGGTTTCAACTGGAGTCATCAAGCGCAATGCGAAAGTTCGCGTGCTACGTGATGGCGTCGTCATTGGCGATAACCTCACAGTTGAGTCACTCAAGCGATTCAAAGATGACGCAACGGAAGTCCGAGAAGGATTTGAGTGCGGTATCGGCGTAGGCTCCTTCAAAGATATTCAGATCGGAGATACTTTCGAAGTCTTCGAGATGCGCGAGAAGAAGCGGGCATAAACCATGGGAAATTCACATCGAGCCGCGAAAGTCGCTGACCGCATCAAAGTGGTCGTGGCTTCCGCGCTCGAAAACAAAGTAAAGGATCCCAGGCTTGGCTTCATCACAATCACCGATGTGCGAATCACCGGAGATTTACAACAAGCCTCAATCTTCTACACAGTTTTAGGTGATGACGAAGCTCGAGCAAACACTGCGAAAGCTTTAGAAAGCGCTAAAGGATTACTCCGCACTGAAGTTGGGCGTGAATTAGGAACTCGTATCACCCCAACTCTGACCTTCTTTGCTGATGCGTTATCTGAAACTGCGCGAAATTTCGAAGATCTCTTGGATCAAGTCCGTAAACATGATGAGGAGATCGCACATTTGCGTGACACTCACCAACCGATTGGCGGCTCAGATCCTTATCGCGCACCGCGTATCCGCGAAACAGAATGACAACTAACGACGGCTTCGTCATCATCGACAAGCCTGCGGGTATCACCAGTCACGATGTCGTAGCTAAATTACGGAAGAAATTTGGGACTAAGCGCGTAGGTCATGCGGGAACTCTTGACCCTATGGCGACCGGCGTTCTTGTAGTTGGCATCAATAACGCTACCAAGTTTCTTCAATACATCACTGAAGGCAAAAAGAGTTACCTCGCAACAATTCGACTCGGCCAATCAACCACGACCGATGATCGCGAAGGAGAAGTTATTGAAAGTCGTGGCTGGCGCTCGGCCACAGATGACGCGATTCGAAGCTTTCTGGTTTCCCAAGTAGGAACAATCTTGCAGAAACCAAGCAAAGTATCAGCAATCAAGATCGCAGGCGAACGGGCATACGATCTGGTTAGGCAAGGTAAAGAAGTTGATATTCCCGCACGAGAAGTGACGATTCATTCGCTCGAAGTAAATTCTATTGTTCGTGGAGAATTCCTCGATGTCGAGATCACAGTGGAATGTTCGGCTGGTACATATATTCGTTCGATTGCTCGAGATCTCGGTGAGGCGCTACATGTGGGTGGACATCTCATCGCGCTTCGACGTACTGAAGTTGCACCTTTCTATGAGAAAGACTCTCAATCAATAGAGGAGTGCGAAATTCGTCCGCTCGTTGCGAGTATTTCGCAGATCATGCCCACCAGGTCCATAGATCTGACCGAAAAAAGCGAACTCTCTTTCGGTCGAGCGCTGAATAAATCTGACTTCGAAGGTCCTGGCGTTGCAATATCGCCAGATGGAACTGTCGCAGCAATCATCGAGAATCGTGACTACGGCGCACAACCAATAGCAGTTTTTAATTCGTGAAAGAATATGCTTGATGAGATTCATTTCTGACATAACGTGGCACGGAGCGCCGATCCAAGGCGCTACGCTTGCTATCGGAATTTTCGATGGCGTACACCTGGGACATCAAGCGATAATCAATGAAGGTCTCAAGGTCGGACTTCCTGTCACAACGCTTACTTTTGATCCTCATCCAACATCAATTTTTGCGCCAGATCGAGTGCCCACCCGGCTATTGACGCTTCACAATCGAGTTCACCAACTCGCGACGCATGGCTCCACAACCACGGCCATTATCAAATTCACTGAAGAGTTTTCCCGTTTGACGCCACAAGAATTTATTGAACAAGTTCTGATTCCTATTTTTGATCCACAGCTTGTGATCGTGGGGGAGAACTTCACATTTGGCGCTAAAGCCGCTGGCAATATTGAATACCTCAAGGCAAATGCTCCGTTTAAAGTTATAGGGGCTCCATTGCTTCACCGTGGAAACGTCACAGTCTCATCAACTCGGATTAGAGAAGCAGTTAAAGCTGGAAATATCGAAATCGCAAATGAACTTCTCTCAAGGCCTCACCAACTTGTGGGTCCCGTTATCCATGGTGAGAAACGTGGACGCACCATTGGCTATCCCACTGCAAACATCGGATTAGATTCTCTTGCGGCAATTCCTTCCGATGGCGTTTATGCCGGTTGGTTGAACGTCGCACAACATCGTTGGCCGGCTGCGATATCCATTGGCACCAATCCAACTTTCGAAGGTGTGCGAGGAAGACAAGTTGAGGCATATGCACTCGATCGCGATGATTTAGATTTGTACGATCAAGAAGCTACGCTCGAATTTGGTTGGAGACTGCGTGACACCATCAAATTCAATGGCCTCGAAGAGTTGCTTGCTCAAATGAAAATTGACTGCGATGAGGCGCGGAAATTGACGTATTCTCACGCGTGATTTCCTCTCGATTTTTGATATCCCTCACGCGCTGGTAGATTTCAGCCCTCAAGCGAGAAAATGTGTGCTCGTGTATAAGACCGAGAGCCCTCGTGAAAGATGTAAAGGAAGTTAGACCATGGCATTAACACCTGCCGAGAAGAAAGAAATCATCAACAAGTTTGGCGCCTCTGCATCCGACACAGGAAGCCCTGAAGCACAAGTTGCACTTCTCTCAAAGAGAATCGAACAAGTAACTGAGCACCTACAAACAAACCAACATGACCACCACAACCGTCGTGGCCTCTTGTTGCTCGTAGGTCGCCGTCGCAGAATTTTGCAATACCTTGCAAAGACAGATATCGCTCGTTAT
>RFMK01000157.1 GCA_009927705.1 Actinomycetota bacterium
CTACGTTGTTGAAAGTGCGAAGCGAATTGCAGAATCTGGTGTTGCTGTTGATATCTATACCCGCGCTAATAAGTCAGGTCTGCCAGAAAAAGTTGAAATTGCTGAAGGCGTCACAGTTCGCCATCTCGAGGCAGGTCCTTACGACGGAATCACTAAAGATGAATTGCCATCACAAATCTGTGCACTTATGTCATCTTTCATGCATCAAGAAGCACGGCTTCCAGCAAATTATTACGACGTCATTCATTCTCATTATTGGATTTCAGGACAGCTTGGTTGGTTGATAAGCGAACGCCTTGGAATTCCACTCGTCCATACGATGCATACGATGGCGAAAGTTAAGAACCTCTCTTTAGCTGAAGGTGAGAAACCCGAACCACAAACACGTGCCATCGGTGAAGAGCAAGTCGTTGGTGCATCCGCGGCATTGATTGCAAACACCTCAGCCGAAGCTGCAAGCTTGGTCTCACTTTACGACGCATGCCCAGATCGAGTCTTCATCGTTCCACCTGGAGTAGATCTCTCCACCTACAAGATCAATGGTGGTAAGAAAACTAGCCGAAAGAAATTGAATATTGCCGAAGATGCTTTGATGCTAGCTTTCGTTGGTCGCATCCAACCTCACAAAGGCCCGGAAGTTTTGATCCGCGCAGTTGCGGAAATGCTCAAGCACACACCGATGCTGCGCGCCAAACTCAAGACTGTCATCATGGGCGGCGCATCTGGAAATGGTTCACAAGAACCAGAACGTCTGCAAGCGCTCACAAAGTTTCTGGGCGTTGACGATGTTATTGAATTCATGCCGCCTGTCCCTCGCGATCAACTTTCTGATTGGTACAGAGCGAGCGATTTAGTGTGCGTTCCTTCTTATTCGGAGTCATTTGGTCTCGTAGCCCTTGAGGCCCAAGCCTGCGGAACGCCCGTTGTTGCAACGGCGGTAGGCGGACTTCGCACCGCTGTAGCTGATGGAATCTCGGGATCGCTTGTCGATGGCCACGATCCACGCGCCTGGTCTGCGGTGATTTCTCGTCTTTTGATGGAACCAGAACGTCGACTTCTGATGTCGATGGGCGCGGTTGAGCATGCATCGCATTTTGGTTGGGATACCACCGCTCGCGGAATCCTTGATGTCTACGACCGCGTACTTTCCAAAGGTAATGCGAATATTCGAAGCCTTGCTTAATTATGTCGACTAGAGCCATGGCGAAAGCCACGATTGATGAGTTCTTAGAGTCGCACGATATTGATTTTGAGAAGAGTTCAGAATCCGCATATTTATTGACTCTGCCAGGCGAAAAGAAACTCCAAACCCATTGCGCACTCGTGGTTGGTGACCAATCCTTAAGCATTAACGCATTCGTAGTGCGCAAGCCTGATGAGAATGAGGCCGCAGTCCATGAATGGATGTTGAAGAAAAATGCATCGATGTATTGTGTGGCATTTGCTATCAATGAACTGGGCGATATCTATCTGGTTGGCCGATTACCTTTTAGTGCGGTTACCGAACAAGAACTTGATCGAGTGATTGGCGCGGTATTGCAGTACTCGGATTCGTCCTTTAATCCTTTATTGGAATTGGGATTTACTAACGCGATTCGCCGCGAATGGGCATGGCGAGTTTCGCGCGGCGAATCGCTCTCAAATCTCGCGGCATTTGAGCATCTCATCTAGTTTTCAATAGGATGGCGCTATGAGTATCGGAAAATTGATTCTGCTCCGCCACGGTGAAAGTGAATGGAATGCCAAGAATCTTTTTACTGGGTGGGTTGATGTACGACTCTCTGAGCTCGGCGAGAAAGAAGCCCGCCGGGGCGGCGAATTACTCCGGGAAAAGAATCTGCTTCCAGATGTACTCCACACTTCTTTGCTTCGTCGCGCCATTCAAACTGCCCAGATAGCTCTTGATGCTTGCGACCGCCATTGGATTCCGGTCAATCGGACCTGGCGCTTAAATGAGCGTCATTACGGTGCGCTACAAGGAAAAGATAAGAAGCAGACGCTTGAAGCGTATGGCGAGGAACAATTCAAATTATGGCGCCGTTCTTTCGATGTGCCACCGCCACCCATTGATGACAATGACCCATACTCGCAAGCCAAAGATCCACGCTATGCCGATCTTGGCGCTACGATGCCAAAGACAGAATGCTTAAAAGATGTTGTCGAGCGTTTATTGCCGTATCTCAATGGCGAGATTTCCCGAGATCTCCAAGCTGGCAGGACGGTACTTGTAGCCGCTCACGGAAACTCCATTCGTGCCATCGTCAAACACATCGCTTGTATCTCGGACGAGGAGATTGCGGAAGTAAATATCCCAACCGGAATTCCATTGCTCTTCAATTTCGATAACGATTTCGAACCAATCGTTAAACGCGGAGAGTATCTAGATCCAGAAGCAGCTAAAGCCGCTATCGAAGCGGTAGCAAATCAAGGTAAGAAGTAATTACTTAGAGAATTTTCCAGTTACCTGGAAATAGACGCGACGTGCAACCGATACTGCATGGTCGGCATACCGCTCGTAGTAACGCCCAATCAAAGTAATGTCGATCGCTGTCTCAATTCCATGTGGCCACTTTGGATCCAAAAGCGTGGTGAAGAGCTTGCGATGGAGTTTGTCCATCTCATCATCATCGCGTTCAACTTCAAGCGCCTTATCGATATCGCGGGAATTGATGATTCCTCCGACCTTGTCGGAAATAGTACGAGCAACTTTGCCCATCTCTTCAATGGTGAGAAGCAACTCAGATGGAACTGCAGCGCCTGGATGACGTAGTCGAGTGATCTTTGCGATGTGATGAGCCATATCTCCCATGCGCTCAAGGTCAGCGCTCATTCGAAGCGCTGTTACAAGTGCTCGAAGATCAGAGGCAACTGGTTGTTGGCGAGCGATGATGTCGATAATGCGGGCGTCGAGTTCATGCTGAATGTCGTCAACGCGATCATCGGCGGCAATCACCGCTTCAGCTTCTGAAAGGTTTGCTGTGAGAAGAGCATGAGTAGCTTTGGAGATCGCATCAGAAACCAAACTTGAAAGCCCTACCAGCGTTGCGGTAACTCCATCTAATTCGTCTTGAAATGCGCTGCGTAACCAGGTCATGGGCTAAAGGTAATCGTTTTCACGCTCCATTGAAAATATGACGGTTAACGGAGCCTTTCGCGGTGGTGAACAGAGGGTGACTGGGCTTGTGACCCCAATATTTCCTAGCTTTTTTCGTACTATTGCGACATGAGGTTCCGCAGAAAAAGTAGCGAGATCTCTTTTGTTGATGAGTTACCAGATATTTTGATTAAGACTCTCATGTCACTTGAAGTGGAGTCTCTGGTTCTTATCCCTGGTGAACGGATTCTCTTTCAATCTTCGGGAATTAACGTTTTCGGAATCCTTAAGGATGAACGAATTATCAATGAAGATCTCATGGCGCTGATTCGAGTGGTACGTCGAACTCACGAAACGCATCGAGGTTCTTTAGAAGTAGCACGTGGGCCGATCGGAAGCGGCAAGCGCGAATTAAAAGTTTCTGTGACTCCGCTAAATGATGAGGGAATGGTCTTAATCTTGTTAGCGGACGAGAGTGAAGCGCGAAGAATTGACGCGGTTCGCCGAGATTTCGTTGCAAACGTCTCTCATGAACTCAAGACCCCAATCGGGGCTCTGGGATTGTTGAGTGAAGCAATTTTGGGCGCTAAGGATGAACCGCAAGAAGTTATTCGATTTGCTTCCCGAATGCATAATGAAGCAAAGCGGCTGGCCGATCTAGTCCAAGAGATTATTGACTTGTCTCGCTTGCAAAGTAGCGATCCACTACAGAAAGCTTTTTCGGTCGAAATAATCGATGTGGTTCGAGAGGCAGTCGACCAAGCGCAATTTTCTTCCGAGCAACGCGGCATCACCATTGAAATTGGCGATATTGAGAATGCGATTGTAATCGGCGATCGAGAACAACTCATCACTGCAGTTCACAATTTGGTGGAGAACGCAGTCAACTACAGTCCAGAGAATACGAAAGTTTCAATCGTGACTCGGAGAAATGGTGATTTGGCAGAGATTTCGGTGACTGATCAAGGAATTGGAATCGCCGAAGGCGATCTGAATCGAATATTCGAACGTTTCTATCGAGTCGATCCAGCCCGTTCACGCATGACGGGCGGAACAGGTTTAGGGCTTTCCATCGTGAAGCACGTCGCGCTCAACCACGGTGGAGATGTAAAGGTATGGAGCAAAATTGGTGTTGGCAGTACTTTCACGTTACAACTTCCTATCGCTGAAGATGAAGAAGGGAAATCAGAGTGACCAAGATCCTTATCGTTGAGGACGAAGCTTCGTTCTCCGAAGCGTTGGAGTTCTTGCTGGGCAAAGAAGGCTTTTCGGTCGTGACCGCTGAAAACGGCGCAGAAGCGCTCCGAAAATTCGATCAAGGTGCCATCGATCTCGTGCTCTTGGATCTCATGATTCCTGAAGTGTCTGGTACCGAGGTCTGTCGACAGATTCGAGCTAAATCCCGAGTCCCCATCATCATGCTCACAGCAAAAGATTCAGAGGTCGACAAAGTGGTTGGTCTAGAAATTGGTGCTGATGATTACGTGACAAAGCCCTACTCCTCTCGTGAGCTCATGGCACGCATTAGAGCGGTACTGCGTCGCAATTCTGGAGAAATTAGTGAAATCGAACAAGGCGTGATGAGTGTGGGTCCGGTACGAATGGACGTTGAGCGACATCAAGTATTCGTGAAGGGAATTTCAGTTTCTCTCCCGTTGAAGGAGTTTGAATTACTTGAGTTCTTAATGCGCAACGCAGGTCGCGTTCTAACTCGCATGCAACTCATCGATCGCGTCTGGGGTAGTGATTACGTTGGAGATACCAAGACATTAGATGTTCATATCAAGCGACTACGTTCAAAGATTGAAACAGATCCCGCGAATCCGACGTTAATCCAGACCGTTCGTGGTCTTGGCTACAAGATGGAGCTGTAGATACCTGTATTGGCAACGACAAGCGCATCTAGTTCTGCTTTGCCACCATTTGCGAAATAGAGAATTACGGGAACTCGATAACCAGGTTTAGCGCCGAGAGTTGTGACTTTAGCTTTTGCATTTGCTGAGTCACCTTCAAAGAACATTGGCTTGTTTTTGGTAAGAATCGCTTCGGTTACGAGTTCTGCGCGTTGGCCATTTATCGCAATGGCGGCTAATTGATCTGGGGTATCGTTGTGATTAACGATAAATCCAACAAGTGTTCCTGAGCCATCAGGAAGCGCAACAATCTTCACATTACGAATCTTGAGATCGCCGAGATCTTTTTCGACACCATCAGTGACTTGCTTGATGATTCGAGTAGGAGCTTGGCCACCTGCGGCACATCCAGTCAAGAAAACGCTTGTCGAGAGTAGTGATCCAATAAGGCGGCGAGATTTCATTGCCGAATAATGGCAGAAAAGCATTGTATGACGCTCACTTTGGCGGGTTTTCGTGATTGGGATTACTCTGATAAAATATGCGTCTAGCGAAAGGCAATCAATGTCATTTAAGGTCGGCGAAACCGTTGTCTATCCCCATCACGGAGCGGCTCTCATTGAGGCAATTGAGACTCGGACAATCAAAGGCGAAGAGAAGATCTATCTAGTACTAAAAGTCGCCCAAGGCGATCTCACAGTACGAGTCCCAGCAGAAAACGTTGACTTGGTCGGCGTTCGCGATGTTGTTGACTCCTCAGGTCTTGAAAGAGTCTTTGGAGTTCTACGCCAGCCTTACACTGAAGAACCCACTAACTGGTCGCGTCGCTACAAAGCCAATCTCGAGAAGCTCGCATCTGGCGATGTCATCAAGGTCGCTGAAGTTGTTCGCGATCTATTCCGTCGTGATCTTGACCGTGGACTTTCTGCGGGCGAGAAGCGCATGCTTGCTAAAGCACGTGCGATTTTGATTTCCGAACTTGCGCTCGCAGAAAACACTGACGAAGCCAAGGCTGAATCAATTCTCGACGAGGTCCTCGCTTCTTAATTCACTCTCGCTAGTGAGAGTCTTATGAACCACACACCTACCAGCGCTGCAATCATTGCTGGAGCGGGAATGGGACATCGACTCGGTGCGGACCTTCCTAAAGCGCTCATCCAAATTGATGGCGTGACTCTTATCGAACGCGCGTTCGCCTCTCTTTCACCTGTTGTCGATGAGATTGTTATTACCGCTCCTGCCGGTTTTGAAGATCAATTTCGCGCCATCGTGGGCGAGAGCGCCACAGTCATTACTGGTGGCGTACTTCGCAGCGATTCTGTGAACCTTGCTTTGAAAGCTTTATCGCCAACCATCAAATACGTACTGGTTCACGATGCTGCTCGCGCGCTTGCCACATCGGAATTAGCAACGAAGGTATTGAGTGAATTGGAGAGAGGCGAAGCTGCTGTGATTCCAGCACTAAGCGTCGTTGATACGATCAAGGAAGTTGATCGCGATGGATACGTGCGAAATACCCCAGATCGTTCGGCTTTGCGAGCAGTGCAGACCCCACAAGGTTTCTCCCTTGATGTATTGAAGCGCGCACACGAAGCAAGTCAGGATGCTACCGATGATGCAGCTTTAGTTGAAGCGCTAGGAATCAAGGTCAAGACAATTCTAGGTGAAGTACGGGCAATGAAGATAACTAAACCAGAAGATATTGCCACAGCACTTACTTTGTTACGTCCGATTGATTCTGAAATGCGAGTTGGTGTTGGAACTGATGCACATGCATTCTCATCTGATACTTCACGACAATTGTGGTTAGGCGGAATTCTCTGGCCAGATGTTGTTGGAGTTGATGGACATTCTGATGGCGATGTTGCAGCTCACGCGATCTGTGACGCTCTCTTTAGTGCGACTGGACTTGGTGATCTTGGTTCGAACTTTGGAGTGTCTGATCCGAAATACGCTGGCGCATCCGGTGCGGCGTTGCTTGGTGAAACTCTTGTACGTGTCTCAAGCGCTGGTTATCACATCGCTAATGTTGCGGTGCAAATTGTTTGCAACAAACCGAAGATTGGTACTCGTCGTGCCGAAGCAATAGCTGCACTTTCCCATGCTCTAGGTGGCGCTCCTGTCTCAGTGACGGCAACATCAACAGATAGGTTGGGATTTACCGGCGAAGGCAAAGGCATTTCTGCGATAGCGACCGCTTTAGTGGTTCGGAAGAAATAAGATGACCGCCGTGAATTCGCTCAAACTTTACGACACCGCAACTCGCTCGGTGAGAGAGTTCCAACCTCTCAAAAAAGGCCACGTTTCGATGTATGTCTGCGGAGCTACCGTCCAAGCAGCGCCCCATGTCGGCCACATCAGAAGCGGCGTGAACTTCGACATTCTGCGTCGTTGGCTGGCGGCATCGGGATTCAACGTCACTTTCATACGTAATGTCACTGATATCGACGACAAGATTCTCCATAAAGCGGTCCATGAAGAGATTCCTTGGTGGGCGGTCGCAATAAAATATGAACGCGCTTTTGCTGATGCGTATGACGCGCTCAATGTTCTGCCTCCTACTTATGAACCACGAGCTACTGGCCACATCACCCAGATGATTGAACTTATGCAGACATTGATTGAGAATGGTTCGGCTTACGCCCCAGGAAATGGCGATGTCTATTTAGAAGTTCGTAAACTCAAGAGCTATCTCACTCTGTCGAATCAAAAACTTGATGATCTACTTCCTGCCGGCGATGCTGATGAAACGTATAAGCGAGATCCACGAGATTTTGCGCTCTGGAAAGCAGCTAAACCTGGAGATCCATCATGGCCAACTCCATGGGGAGATGGTCGACCAGGCTGGCATCTTGAATGTTCAGCGATGGCGCATGCTTATTTGGGCACCGAATTTGATATTCACGGTGGTGGATTGGATCTCATCTTCCCTCATCACGAAAATGAGATTGCCCAATCACAAGCAGCTGGATATGGATTTGCCAATCTTTGGATGCATAACGCTTGGGTGACCACGTCCGGTGAGAAGATGAGTAAGTCACTTGGCAATTCACTTCTCGTCATGGAAGTTCTAAAGCGAGTTCGTGGAATTGAGTTGCGTTGGTATCTCGGCAGCGCTCACTATCGATCGATGTTGGAATTTTCATTTGAGGCGCTCGAAGAGTCAGCGGTTGCTTTCCGTCGAATCGAAAGTTTCTTGAAGCGAGCAAAGGAAACTGTTGGTGAAATTAGCCCTGCAATTGCTGATGAGTTTGCTGCTCTGATGAATGATGATCTTGCAGTACCTCAATCCCTTGCTTTGATTTCTGAATGGCAGCGCGCAGGAAACACTGCTTTCACTGCAGGAAACACCGCAGAAGTGGCGAAAAACGCTAGTTTTATCCGTGGAGCGCTTTCAATCCTGGGTTGCGATCCCTTTGATCCACATTACGGTGAGGCAAATTCGAGTGACCTTACTTCGGCTGTTGATGGGCTGATTGCTGCGCTGCTGGAACAACGTGAAGCTGCCCGAGTACGGAAAGATTTTGCTGCTGCGGATTCCATCCGTGATCGCATTACTGCAATGGGAATCTCCATTGAAGACACCCCACAAGGACCGAGATGGAGTATCAACTAATGGCCAAGCCAGATCGTAAGCCACCAAAAAAAGGTAAGCGTTCACTTCGCGGTAAAGGACCAACTCCGCGCGCTGAGGACCGACCGTATCACAAGAAATTTAAGTCAAAGGAAGAGAATCAACGCAAGCGCACTGAACGCAAACGCATTGATGCCAAGCGCTCTGATCGCAAAAGAGATTATCGTCGAGAACCGAAAGATCATGTGGATACGGTCGCAGGTCGTAATGCTGTGGTCGAAGCGCTTCGTGCTGGAATCCCCGCGAAAGAATTAGTTGTTGCAGTCGGCGTTGATGTCGATGAACGTCTCAACGAAAGTATCCGACTTTCGCAGAAAATGGGCATTGGTATCCGCGAAGTCGAACGCCGTCAGATCGAAAACATGACGGGTATCGCAAATCACCAAGGCGTTGCACTCATTGTTAAGCCATTCCAATATTCCTCACAGAAAGAGATCTTTGCGCGCGCCAAAGAACCTGCTCTCTTTATTGCTGTTGATGGTGTGACCGATCCTCGAAATATCGGTGCGATTGCTCGAAGCGCTGCCGCATTTAGCGCAGATGGTTTATTGATTCCGGAACGTCGCAATGCTTCGCTCACTGCTGCTGCGTGGAAGACATCTGCTGGCGCTGCTGCACGTCTCCCAATCGCCCAGATCACCAACCTCGCTCGCTCTATTGACGATGCAAAGGCCCATGGCTGCTTCATTGTGGGCCTTGATGGGGATGCCGATACGACCGTTGATTCGATGGAAATCGCTGACCAGCCGCTCTACGTGATCGTGGGTAGTGAAGGAAAAGGCCTATCGCGTCTTGTCCGCGAGAAATGCGACTTACTAATCTCTATTCCTATGAGTAGCGCTGTTGAATCCTTGAACGCAAGTGTTGCGATGTCAATTGCGCTCTATGCAATTGATCGGAAACGGAATGACCTATAACCGTTTCATAGCTCTCGGAGATTCCATGACCGAGGGCATGCAAGATGAGGTCATCAATGGTCGCTATCGCGGCTGGGCGGATCGTGTTGCAGATGTTATGGCGGAGAATTATGAGAACTTCACTTACGCAAATCTTGCGATTCGCGGCAAGTTGGTAGGACAAGTTCATAGGGAACAAGTTCCAGTTGCAATTGAACTTGTGAATGGACCGTCAACCATTATCTCGTTCCATGCTGGCGCCAACGATGTGATCCGTCCCAAATATGACCCAGCGAAGACCATCGATACCTACAACGATGCCGTCGATCAGATTACGAAGAGCGGCGCTACGTTGATGTTGTTCTGCGTCTTAGAAGATACCGGCAAGAAGAATAAGACTGCTCAAATCTGGCAAGAACGCTTCAATGTTTTTAACGACAATGTTCGTAAGAAGGCAAATGATGTTGGCGCAATACTTTTTGATCCGAACCAAGACCAATTCTGGAAAGATTCACGATTCATTCATGAAGATCGCTTGCATCTCAACAGTGAAGGACATCGCCGCGTTGCTCAAGCAGTACTGGCAAGATTGAATCTTCCCCACGATCCTGATTGGCGTAAACCATTGCCTCCAGCAGAAAAGCAAACAATTGTGGAGAAGACCCAGATCAATCTGCATTGGTTTGGGGCGTATGCCGTTCCGTGGATGATTCGCCGGGCCCGTCGCCGTTCATCCGGTGATGGTCGAAGTGCCAAATATCCCGCGCCCATTTCTTGGAAAAGCTAGAAGGTAAGGACGGTCCAGCTCCACTTATATGTGCCAGGTTTGATGCGGTATTTCGCCAAAGTATCAGGGCCGCATGAAGCGGTTCCTACTCCACGGTGAATTCCGTCAATTGTCACAACAGTATTTCCAGATTCTTTGACGAATACATTATGTGTTGCATCAGCAAGATCAACCGAGCGATTCGGAGTTACCGTGACCATAAGAGGCTTATCAAGTTGGAAGTAAAGACCGCGATTGGTGTTGTTGGTCAGAGTAAACCAGCGAACTCCAACATGACCGCCGTTTTCCTGGGGTTTGATGTAGGGAAGATATTGATCTGCCACTGTTGAATTCCAGCGATGAACTTTGCCGATCTTGCGATCGGGAACAGTCTCTGAAGGCCCGGGGCCAAAGTATGAGAACTGATCAAGTCCACCATTGAGTTCGAAATTAATTCCAACCCGAGCTACATCATCGAGTTGCTTTGGCAACGCCACTTCATCAGTAATGCGTACGCCTGACTCAACCGCTTCTACGGTTTGAATATGTTTAATTGAAATTCCAGTCGAGGTCTTCCATGTGTGAGCAATCTTTGTGACGCTACCGCGACGAGTAATCGTCGATGATGCTCGATGAAGGTCCCGAAGTCCCCATGAATTCCACTTTTCTGCGATGTGCCCGATGAGATCGTTATCTGTTGGGGCTCGCCATAGAGTGAGCTTTGGCGCTACTTCAGCGAAAGGCACAATGATTGCGCCTTCCTCGTTTACGTACTCTTGCGCTTTCTTTGCTGGCTTTGCTTTTGGAAGTGGCTTTGAATGTAGTGCAATCTGTTGCCACGCGACTTCATGTCCGAGATGTGCCCACGGAGTGCTTGATGCGAGTGTTAACGAGAAGTTGACGAAACGCTCGCCTACAGAACCATCTGATTTAAGAGCACTTGTTGGAATCGAGAAAAGCGCCTTTTTACGTGGTTTTACCGTAGGAAGCTTCACATCTCCCGACGAAATGACTTTGCCATTAACTGTCACTTCGTAACGGAGTTTGAGATCTCGAAGATTAACAAAGAAATTCTTGTTGAAGATCTCGAATTTACCAGTCTTGAGATTCTTGCTTGTGATGAGCACCGGAGATGAGATGTGCTTCACCTCGTATAGAGCTGGCTTTGGTGACCGATCAGGGAAGAACATGCCATCGCAGACAAAGTTTCCGTCGTGCTTTATTTCGCCGTAGTCGCCACCATATGCCGAACGTATAGTTCCATCTTCGAGTGTTTGATCTAGTCCGTGATCCCACATCTCCCAGATAAATCCACCTTGAAGTCCAGGAAGAGCGTGAACCGCTTCCCAATACTCGGCAATAGTTCCGTTGCTATTTCCCATTGCGTGCGAGTACTCGCACATGATTAGAGGGCGATCGGCTTTCTTGGATTTTGCGTACGAGATGATGGCCGAGATTTCTGGATACATCGGACAGACAACGTCAGTGAGATCGTGATTGATGGTCCAATTCCCGCGGATTGCGCCTTCATAATGCAGTGGACGAGATGAATCAAAGTAGCGCGCATACGCGGCTGCAGCGCGATGATTTAAACCAGCGCCAGATTCATTTCCAAGGGACCAGAGAATCACGGAAGCGTGATGGATATCGCGTTGGATCATTCGAGCAACGCGATCAACCCAAGCATTCAAATATTTCTGGTCATTACAAAGCGTGTTCTGGAAAGCATGTGATTCGATATTTGCTTCACCCACGACATAGAAACCAAGTTCATCGCAGAGATCTAAGAAAGCTGGATCATTTGGATAATGAGAAGTTCGTACCGCATTGAAGTTCCAACGTTTAAGTTCGAGTAAGTCTTGGCGCATCAGATCTCTCGTGAGTACGCGACCAGTCTGGCGATTGAAATCGTGGCGATTGATGCCATAAATGATGATGGGTTGGCCGTTTACGAGTAGGTCCTTACCCTTCACTTCTACGCGGCGGAAGCCGACTTTCTGCGTGGTTACTTCGATGACCTGGCCAGATGGATCGATCAATTCATATTCAACTTCATACAAATTTGGAGATTCGGCCGACCAAGGGGAGATTCCAGGAACTCGGATAGTTAGTTCAAGCGGACCCGGGATTACCGATTCTGTCGCCTGCCACGCTTCGTAATTGGCTTTGGGCATCTTTCCATCCCAAAACGTTCCATGGAAGTAATCATCGCCAGCCTTCTTTTCAGCGGCAGTCTTCTCGATCCACGTAGGTGAATTGCGTTTGATTACCGCAACTGTCTTATCTGCGCTCTTGACTCCAACAACTCGAACCCGAAGTTTGTAATTGACAATATCTGCTTCATTGATGGAATTAACGTGGGCTCGAACATTTAACGTTCCAACTTTGTTATTTGCTTCAAGCCCTGGTGTTGCATAAAGGCGTTCAATGAAAACATTTTCGGTAGCGAATAATTTAACTGAACGCGATATACCGCCGTGCCACCATTGATCTTGGTCTTCAATAAACGATGAGTCGGACCATTTGATAACTTTGATCTGTACTCGATTTGAGCCGCTAGAGATAAAATCTGTGATGTCGAATTCAGATGCCAAGTGAGAGTCTTTGGCTACTCCAACTTCGCGACCGTTTATTGTAAGAATTGCGACCGATTCGAAACC
>RFMK01000081.1 GCA_009927705.1 Actinomycetota bacterium
AGTTTTATTAACTCCCTATGTGTAGAGGTGGTTCGGACGACTTATCACTCTCGTCCGGCGAGTGCTAACGCCTAGCCTAGGGGCGACTATTCCCGTTCTCAAATCCTGGTTCGCTTGGGGAAATCTCGACTCCCTCCGGCGAAGCGAAGCAAGTTCAGCTTCGCCTCTCGGGATCTCGATTTCTGCCGAAGTGCTCGACCGGAAAGCAAACAGTGGCCGAGCGCCAGCGAGGTCGGTTTGCGGGGTCGAGCCGAGGCTAAAACGAGATTTCGGGAAAAGTCGCCCCTGAGGCTAGAGAAGGATTAAAGGGAACGGGAGGCGACGCGGGCTTCGCGGAGGCGACGCAGGCGCTTGATAAGGAGTGGAGAAGCCGCCAGTGCATCGGGGCGGTCAATCAAGTTATTGAGTAGCTCGTAATACTGCTTGGCGGAGAGGTTGAAGAGCTCCTTGATCGCAGCATCTTTGGCGCCGGCGTACTTCCACCATTGGCGCTCAAAATCCAAGATCCGAACTTCAAGGTCGCTCAATACAAATCCGGCTAGGGGCGAGGCGAGCTGTAATGAGGTCTCTTCCACGGGCTCTATTGAACTAGATATTGGCAGAAATCTGCGGATTTAGAGGGTGGCCAAAATAACTTTGATATCGGTGATGGAAGTCCACGGATTGACGATCGCAAAGCGAAGTATCGGCTTTCCTTCATGAGATGAGGGAGTGACAAATCCGATCTGGTCGTTGAGTAATTTATCGCTCCACTTTTGGTAATCAGCTTGTGACCAACCCTTGCGCGTGAAAGCAACGATGGAAAGTTCTGGCTCCATCAAGAGTTCCAGATTGGGATGTTCCTTAATGAGTTGTGCAGCCTCGCGAGCAACATCCATCGTCTTATCCATGGATTCGGCATATTTATTTGTGCCATGTGTTGCCAGTGAGAACCAGAATGGAAGTCCGCGAACGCGACGAGTGAGATGAATTGCGTAATCCGATGGATTCCATTCTCCTGAATCGAGAGGTTCAAGATAGCCTGCATGTTGGGTATGGGCTTTCCGTCCCGTTTCTGGATTTCGATAAATAAGCGCGCAGGCATCAAAAGGTGCAAATAACCATTTATGTGGATCTACGATAAATGAGTCAGCAAGTTCAACGCCTTTGAAGAGCGGTTTTGAATGTGGCGAAGCCAGGGCTGCAAGACCGTAAGCGCCATCAACGTGGTACCAAATCCCGCGATCATTCGCTGCTTTTCCGATGCCTTCAAGATCATCGATGATGCCAAGATTTGTAGTTCCCGCCGTTGCAACAATTGCGAAGATGCGATTCTCCGGATTGAGTCGGTGATATTGATCGACTTCGAAAGCAACAGTGCTGCCTTGTAATTTATGGTTCTTGTTGGTATCAATCGCAACAATCTCAACATCCATCACATCAGCGGCAGATTTGATTGAAGAGTGAGCTTCATTGGAGCATGCAATCGCCCAACGTTTCACGTTTGGATATTTACTTCGCGCATCATGGCGAGCTGCAACCAGAGCCGAAAGATTTCCTACGGTTCCACCTTGGACAAAGACACCGCCGGATGATTGCGGCAGGCCAGCCAAATCACTTAACCAACGTAGCGCTTGATTCTCGGCGAAAACTGCGCCCGCACCTTCTAGCCACGAGCCGCCGTAAAGAGCGGATGCGCCAACGACGAGATCAAATAAGTTCGCGGATTCAGTTGGCGCAGATGGAATGAATGCCAAGTAACGCGGATGATCAGTTGAGATACATGCCTTCGCTAGAACGTGCTTGAAAAGGTCCAGTGCCTTTTCTCCCCCGATACCTTCTTCGGTAATCGTCTCACCAACTTCGGTGTACAACTCGTCATAAGTCCAAGGTCCATCAAGGGGCGGATCTTTCTTTAGCCGCACAAGTGAATATTCGAGAATCTTAGCCGCGAGCGCATCGATCTCTTCATCAAACTCATGCATCGCCGAATAACGCCTTTCGCTTAGAACTTCTCACGATATTGCGGAGCATTGTAGGAAAGACAAATGCATGCAACGGCAGAATCGCATACCAATAAAGCTGGCCTCCTAAACCGCGAGGAGAGAATGTTGCTTCTTGGATGATGCGAACGTTCTCACCTTCTTTTTCAATCCGAAATTCCAACCAAGCTTTTCCAGGCAGAATCATCTCCGCATAAAGTCGGAGCACTTTTTCTTTCTCCACTTGTTCTACGCGCCAGAAATCCAATCCATCCCCCACGCGAAGATGCTTCGGATCGCGCCGTCCTCTTCGTAATCCCACACCACCTACTAAGCGATCGATAACGCCGCGCGCCCACCATAAGAAATCAGCGCCATACCAACCAGTTTCACCGCCGATTTGTTCAATCGACTTCCAGACGCAATCGATGGGAGCTTCGGTGACAACTTCGCGTCGATCTTTCAAAATCATTTCGCCAGCCCACTCTGGATCACTCTGGGCTTTCTGCCATGGTGCCGTCGGCGCAGTCGCATCCGACCATCGAGTTTCTACTTGATTATTGGATGTACGAGATAACGCAAGATTGATAGCGGTAGTGACGTCAATTAAGCCTTCTGGTGGCTTGGGAACAATCGCATCAATGCTCTTTGCTGGATCGGCAACAGTTTCATTGATGAGTGAACCAACTAAAGGTCGAGCAAGCGCAGTCGGCACGGGAGTTACGAAACCAATCCAGAGACTAGAAAGTTTTGGCGTAAGAACTGGGACTCTGATAATCCAACGTCGCCGAAGTCCCGAACACGCAGCAAACTTCTGCATCATGTCTGCATACGAAAGAATCTCTGGGCCACCAATATCAAAGATTCCTTTCACGGGTTCTTTGAGTTTTGCAACGCTCGTGAGATACCAGAGCACATCGCGAATGGCGATTGGATGAGTCAAATTCGTGACCCACTTCGGCGTTGTCATCACAGGTAAGCGATGGGTGAGATGACGCAACATTTCAAATGAAGCCGAACCGGAACCGATGATGATTCCAGCGCGGAGTTCCATGACGGGGACTTTTCCGGCTGCTAATAATTCCCCGGTACGTGCGCGTGATGCAAGATGCTTGCTTTGTTTATCATCATTAGCGATTCCACCGAGATAAACAATTTGCGATACGCCGGCAGCTTGCGCTGCGCGAGAGAAGTTATCAGCCATCGCAGCTTCAATTTCATCGAAATGAGTTCCCACTCCAATTGAATGAAGCAGATAGAAAGCAGTATGAACTCCCTGCAGCGCTTGAAGGGTCTCGTCGTAATTGTTTGCATTTCCAACTGCGATCTCGACTTCGTTGATCCAGGGTTGGCCCATGACTTTGGATTTATCGCGGACAAAGATGCGAACATTCATCGCATCATTCAAAAGAGCGCGAACTAATCGTCCGCCGACATAGCCCGAAGCGCCTGTAACAAGTATCCGGCGCGACTCAGTCATGGGTAGAACAGTAGACTGCGACGAATGTCGCGGCCAAAGGTAGTCATTCTCGGAGCAGGGTTCGGTGGCTTAACGGCTGCCCGCGCTCTCGATTCCATCGCTGATGTCACCCTTGTCGATCGCCACAATTTCCAGACCTTCTTGCCATTGCTCTACCAAGTCTCAACCGCAGGTCTTGCTGCAGATCACGTCGCCTACCCGGTTCGTGGCGCGTTACGGAAAACCAAAGTTAAGTTCCGAATGGGTTCACCAATATCAGTGGATCACAAGAACAAGAGCGTCAAACTCGATTCTTCCGAAGTTCTACCTTTTGATTACTTAATCGTCGCACTCGGTTCAGCCACTAATGATTTCGGAATCACCGGAGTAGCGGAAAATACCTTGGGCATGAAGACCGTCAATGAAGCTTTAAATATTCGTTCTGAAATCATGCGTCGCTTCGAAGACTTGTGTCGATTTGAAGATGACACGAAGTTTTCGATTGCGGTTGTTGGCGGTGGTCCGACGGGAGTTGAGATGGCAGGTGCCATTGCTGAACTTAAACGTGGTCCGCTCACTTCAGATAGTGCGAATGCTGCTAAGAACATCGATGTCTATCTGGTCGAAGCTGGTTCTCGAGTTCTTCCTGCGCTTTCACCAAAACTCTCGGAACGAACAAAGAAAGACCTGGAGAAACTCGGCGTAAAAGTTCTCACAAATGCCGCTGTTAAAGAAGTGAAGCCGCGCCAAATCATCTTTGCTGATGGCTCCAAGATTCCGTCGGAAGTCACGGTCTGGGCTGCTGGCGTTAAAGGTGAGCCAGCCATGAAGAAGCTCAGCGTTCCAGAGGAGAATGGCCGCATTGCAGTTGATCCAACGCTTCAAGTCACTAACTATCCATACATCTTTGCTATCGGCGATATTGCTGGCGCTAAAGGAAATGATGGTCGCTTCTTACCGATGGTCGCCCCTGTCGCTATGCAACAAGCGAGATTTGTAGCGAAACAGATTGAGCGCCTGTCAAAGAACCAAGCGCTCCAAACTTTCAAGTATGTCGATAAAGGCTCGATGGCAACTATTGGTCGCCATAAAGCGGTGGTCGAAGTAAAAGGAATTCGTATTGGTGGCGCGCTGGCGTGGTATATGTGGTTGTGGCTCCACCTCTTCTATCTCCTTGGTGGACGTAACAAAATCGGCACCATGGCTGACTGGACGTGGAACTACCTCACCTTTGATCGAGGCAATCGCCACATCATGGATATCTCATGAGTTATATCGATCTGCGCGGACATGAAATCTGGCATCAAGAATGGAAGCCGCGTAAAGAAGAGCCGTTGTTGCTTCTTCATGGCGGTTTGAGTTCTACCGAGAGTTTTGCGCCAAAGATTCTTCCCAGCGTGAAGCGCACTCATCATTCCTATGGGTATGACCGAACCGCGCACGGGAAAACCAAGGTGCGTGAAGGTTATTACCACTTCAAGTTCCAACGCGATGAAGCAATTGCATACATCGAAGATGTCATCAAGAAACCAACGCACATTATTGGCCATAGCGATGGTGGAATTATTGGTTTGATGGTCGCTTTTGCGCGTCCTGATTTAGTAAAGACTCTTGTCGCAATTGGCGCGAACTACCATTACGACTGCGGACTCAACCA
>RFMK01000093.1 GCA_009927705.1 Actinomycetota bacterium
TCGATGATTCCATTATGAATTACTGCCAATTTTCCATCGTTCGAAATATGCGGATGAGCATTTGTGTCAGTCGGTCCTCCATGGGTAGCCCAACGTGTATGACCAATACCGCTCGTTGAATGTTCATAATTACTGGTTAAGGCGTTCTCAAGATTCGCGAGTTTTCCAGCTTTCTTTGCGACAACAAGTGGATCACCTGGATTTCCAACGAGAGCGATGCCTGCAGAGTCGTATCCTCGATATTCGAGGCGGCGCAAACCTTCGATAACGCGAGCTAACGCAGGATTCGAACCTGTGTACCCGACGATCCCACACATGTGTGAGCTCCTTTAGCGAAGGATGTTTAGAGAGCGAGTTCGGATTTTACTAGTGCAGCGAGTGACTCGGCGAATTGTTGCGCATCATTTGCAACTTCCGCCTCAATCATGACACGAATTAATGGCTCAGTTCCTGAAGCGCGGAGCAATACCCGACCTCGTGCGCCCAAAGTCGATTCGATTCGTGAAACAGCGCCCTTAATCGCTTGATTATGAGCCAATTTCTCTTTTGATACACCAGGAACGTTGATGAGTACTTGCGGATAGCGCGACATGAACGATGCTAAATCTTTGAGCGTTTTTTTTGATTGTGCGATGTGGCTGATGAGATGGAGCGCAGTTAATAATCCATCACCAGTATTCGCGTATTTGCGCATGATGATGTGGCCCGATTGTTCGCCGCCAAGCATGTGACCCTCAGCCAACATGCGTTCCAATACATAGCGATCACCAACGGGCGTTGCGACAAAGCCAATACCTCTATTTTCCAACGCACGAATCAAGCCAAGATTTGTCATCACGGTTCCGACCACAGACTTGGTTGGCAGCTCGGTGTGCTCAGCAAGTATGCCGAGGATGTAATCACCATCAATGAGATTGCCTTCATGATCAATGGCAAGAACACGATCTGCATCGCCATCGTGAGCAATGCCGAGATCGGCTTTCTCGCTCTTAACTTTGGCAATTACATTCTCGAGATGAGTAGAGCCACAATTTTCATTGATGTTCAATCCATTAGGTGACGCAGATATTGCAACCACTTCCGCTCCAGCACGACGCAAAACTTCGGGTGCCACAAAGGATGCAGCGCCGTTGGCGCAATCCACAACAATCTTCAGACCATCAAAGCGAGTTTCAATTGTGCTCAGTAGATACGAAATATATTTCTCTCGCGCATCACCATCATCAATTGTTTGGCCTGCATTCATACCTGCCGGTCTTTGCCACGGCTTTCCCAAAAGTTCCTCGATCTTCACTTCCAACGCATCATCGAGTTTGCGACCGTTGCGAGAGAAGAATTTGATTCCGTTATCTCGCGCCGGATTGTGGGAAGCGCTGACCATAACTCCAAGGTCTGCCTTAAGTTCTGTTATTAAATATGAAACAGCGGGTGTAGGAAGCACGCCTACTTTGCGCACATCAACGCCGCTTTCATTGAGACCCTTGCAGATGGCGGCTACGAGATATGAACCTGATTCCCGAGAATCTTCGCCCACAATTGCGACGGGACGATGACCGGCAAACTCACCACTTTCGGTGAGAACTTCCGCAGCCGCAACAGCGAGATCGTGAGCTAGTTCAGCGGTGAGATCAACACCAGCAACGCCTCGGACACCATCGGTGCCAAAGAGGGCCATAAATGAAACGTTAAATTAACGCTTGCTGTACTGCGAACGTTTACGTGCCTTCTTAAGGCCGTACTTCTTACGTTCGATAACGCGTGGATCGCGAGTAAGGAATTTTGCTTTCTTCAAAGCAGGGCGGTTTGCGTCGGTATCGATCTCATTAAGAGCACGAGCAACGCCAAGACGTAGCGCGCCAGCTTGACCGGAGATTCCGCCACCATCGATACGTGCGATGACGTCGTACTTGCCTTCTGCGCCAACAGTGCGAAGAGGTTCAGAAACCGCTTGCTGGTGGACTTTGTTTGGGAAATAAACTTCAAGCGCCTTGCTATTAACAACCCAACGTCCAGAACCTGGGACGAGACGAACGCGAGCAACTGCTTCTTTACGACGACCTACGCCAGCACCTGGTGCGATAACAGCAGCGCGATTTGTGGCGCCAGCAGGAGTGCTTGAGCTATACGCGGTTGTGGTTTCGTTTTCGGCCATTATTACTTACCAACCTTGGTCTGATCGATTTGTGTGAATGTGTATGGAACTGGTGCTTGACTTCCGTGAGGATGTTCTGCGCCGGCATATACCTTGAGCTTGGAAGCCATCTGCTTGCCGATTGAATTCTTAGGGAGCATTCCTTTGATCGCCTTCTCGACGGCGCGAGTTGGGAACTTCTCCATGAGCAATTCGTAATTACGCGAAGTTAGACCGCCAGGAAAACCTGAGTGTTGGTGCGCGAACTTATCGGCCATCTTGGAACCAGTCAGCACAACTTTGTCTGCATTGATGACGATGACGAAGTCGCCCATGTCCATGTGAGGAGCGAAGGTTGTCTTGTGCTTACCGCGAAGGAGTACT
>RFMK01000129.1 GCA_009927705.1 Actinomycetota bacterium
TGGCCTGTGGCACTGCTTATCACGCAGGATTAATTGGGAAATATGCGCTGGAAGATTGGACGAAGATTCCGGTTGATGTAGAACTTGCATCCGAATTCCGATATCGAAATCCAGTTCTATCGAAGAAAACTCTAGTTATTACCATATCTCAATCTGGCGAGACGATGGATACATTGATGGCGCTTCGTCACGCAAAGTCACTTGGAGCACAGACTCTTTCGGTATGTAACACAATGGGCTCGACTATTCCTCGTGAATCGGATGCAGTCCTTTACACACATGCAGGGCCAGAAATCGCAGTCGCTTCGACCAAAGCGCTACTTACTCAAATTGTTGCTTTAGATCTGATCGGTCTTTATCTTGCACAAGAACGTGGCTCGCTTACTAGAAAAGAGATTGCGCATCTTCGAGATGAGTTGTTAGCGCTGCCAAATAAGATTGAAGAAATACTTGAAACGGTTGAACCGCTGCGTGAAATGACTCGTGGTTTCAAAGATGCGACCTCAGTTCTCTTTTTGGGTCGCCATGTTGGCTATCCAGCAGCTCTTGAAGGAGCGCTGAAGTTGAAAGAGTTGGCATACATGCATGCGGAAGGTTTTGCAGGTGGAGAACTCAAACATGGTCCGATCGCACTCATTGAAGAAGGGACCCCAGTAATCGCAGTTCTTCCGCCATTCGTAAGTGAAATCTCGGAGAAGATGCGCAGCAACATTCAAGAAGTCAAAGCCCGCGGGGCAAAAGTCATCGCTATTGCTGACTCAACAACATCTATCGATGTCCCTTACATGATTCGAATACCTGCAAGCGATGAACTCTTACAGCCCGTGCTATCAATCGTGCCGCTCCAGGTTTTTGCATATGAGATGGCGGTTGCCCGTGGGAATGATGTTGACCAACCACGAAACCTCGCAAAATCGGTGACGGTCGAATGAGCACACAATCTGAAGATCGCTTCGATGATGTTGTAGACCAACGCCCAGATCATCGTCGTCATGAGATGAATGTTGCTTTGCGTTGGGCAGCTGTACTCACTTTTGGTTTCATTTTGGTGACTCTAGATATTCTCAACCAAGGCATGCTTTATCGCTTTGATCAATACGTTGCCGATATCAAAAGACCAAAACTAGAAGGCTTCAGTAACTTCTTGATATTACGAATCGATGATCTTGGTCTGCGTTGGTTTACAGCGACAATCCTCTTGATTACTGCAGCACTCATCAGCCGCAGATTCAAATCATGGCGACCATTGAACTTGTCTCTCCTTTCTTTGGTCTTTCTTAATGTATTTGTTGGCTTAGCCAAGATTGGATTTGGTCGTTGCAAAGCTAAGGAAGATTTTGATGTTTGCATGTTCACAAACGGAATGGCCTATCCGAGCGGACATATTTCAAATGCACTCGTGACGTGGGGTTTATTTGCCTACATCATTTTCCGATACACGCATCGCGCACCATTTGAAGGATTTAAGCTCTATTGGTTAGTCGCAGTAATCACGATTGCTGTTGGTTTCGCTTCATTAATCCGCAATACACATTGGTTCACTGATTTACTCGGTGGAATGTTCATCGGCGGAGCGATTCTTGTGCTGGTTGTTGCAATCGATCGATTCATCCCTTCGAAACGACAGCCTTCTTAAGGAAGTTCAATGACCACCCACAATCGGGCTGAGGCAATCATCGACCTCGGTGCAATCAAGGCAAACATCAAATCTTTGATGGCTAAATCGGGAAAGCCTGCGCTTGCGGTTGTTAAAGCTGATGCATATGGGCATGGCCTTGTACCGGTAGCGAGGGCCGCAATCGATGGTGGCGCAACATGGTTGGGCGTAGCGCTTTTGGAAGAAGCGCTGACTCTGAGAGCAAATGGCGTTAAGGCGCCGATTATTGCTTGGCTGACACCAATTTCGGATGACTTTGTTGCGGCAATAGCCAATGAGATCGACATTGCAATTCCATCGCGTGAACATCTACAAGCAGTTATTGCCGCCTCACATGATGCAAAAAGAGTTGCGCGAATTCATTTAGAGATGGATAGCGGTATGTCCAGAGGTGGCGCGTTATTGGATTGGAATGAATTGCTCGCTGATGCTGCCGATGCGCAAGCAGCCGGAAAAATTTCGGTTGTTGGAATATGGTCACACTTTGCTCGCGCCGACGAACCAGGACATCCTTTTAATTTTGAACAGCGTCAACGATTTCTCATGGGAGTTGAAGCCGCTCGAGAAAAAGGAATTACTACAGAGGTAATTCATCTGAGCAATTCAGCTGCCACGATCAACGATCCTGATTCACATTTTGATGTAGTTCGTCTTGGAATAGCTATGTACGGACTGTCGCCAGATGTAACCACGATGGGAGATTCCAGAAAACTTTCTTTAAAGCCAGCTATGACTTTACGTGCGCGTATACATCTTGTTAAAGAAATCCCAGCAGGTTCACAGGTCGGTTACGGTGGAACGGCTATAACAAAAGTTGATACAAAGCTCGCGGTTATCGCAATGGGATATGCCGATGGTGTTCCGCGGAACGCAACTTCTAACGTTGGCGTACTAATTGGTAACAAAATGTCACCGATTATTGGACGGGTTTCCATGGATCAATTCGTTGTTGATTTAGGTAAGGAATCACAAGCACGCGCGGGGGATTGGGCCTACCTGATTGGAAGTGAGAAGGGCGACAGTTACACTTCCGACACTTGTTACACGGCAGATTCGTGGGCTGCTGCGTGCGGAACGATCAATTACGAGATTGTCACTCGCATCGGACCTCGAGTTGCTCGACTTTACATTGGTTAGGAGTACACATGGCAGACCAGGCCACTGTGCTCTCTGTCCATAATCTTTCAGTTAACTTCGGCGGATTGAAGGCTCTCAATAGCGTCAATCTTGAACTTCGCAAAGGTGAAGTTCTGGGGTTGATTGGCCCCAATGGCGCTGGCAAAACAACAGTATTCAATGCCCTTTGTGGAATTGTCACTCCCGCATCAGGAACACTTGCGCTCAATGGAAAAGAAGTTGATTGGCTGAAGCCGCACCAACTCGCGCGTAAAGGAATTGCCCGAACACTTCAAGGAGTCGGACTCTTTCCAGATCTCACTGTCTCTGACAATGTAATGATCGGTGCACATCGTTTTGCTGAATCCGGATTAATCCGTGCTGCACTTGGCACAAATACACGAGATGAAAATCTCCTTCGAGAAAAAGCGCAATCCGCACTCGAACGCGTTTATGTTGGAAGCGTCTCTGATAGACGAGCTGACACTCTCTCTTATCCAGATACAAAACGTGTTGCGATTGCTCGCGCACTCGTAGCTGAACCAGACATCTTGTTACTCGATGAACCAGCTGGTGGTTTGGGCGCCCAAGATATTGAATGGCTAAATAGTTTGATCAATAATTTGAAACAACGTACATCCATCATCATCGTCGAGCATCATATGGATGTTGTGATGTCAGTATGTGATCGAATTTACGTTTTGAACTTTGGCGAAATCATCGCCTCAGGCACTCCACATGAAGTTAAGAACAATGAAGCAGTAATTCAAGCCTACTTGGGCGCTCATTCAAAGGAGAAAAAATGAGCGGTCTCGCAGTCACCAGACTCAATGTTTCCCACGGCGCAATTCATGCGCTACATGACATCACTTTTTCGGTTGAACCTGGCCAACTCGCTGCAGTCATTGGTTCAAATGGTGCAGGCAAGACGACTCTGCTCCGCACACTATCGGGATTAAAAGATGCATCATCTGGCGCTGCTCAATGGGAAAACCGCGAGATGCTCGGTGTGAAACCAGAAGATCTAGTGCGCCGTGGAATCTCACATGTCTCTGAAGGAAAATCAGTTATTCCAGAGTTAACGGTGAAAGAGAATCTTGTATTGGGTGGAATTTGGCGGGGCGACAAAGCCGATACAGCTCAAGCCATTGAAGAAGTTGTTGAACTCTTCCCGCGACTCGGTGAACGTATGTCCCAGAGCGCAGACACTCTCTCTGGTGGTGAACGGCAAATGTTGGCAATTGGTCGCGCATTAGTTTCACGACCAAAACTACTTCTCCTTGATGAACCGTCACTTGGTTTGGCACCACTTGTCATCGAACAGATCTTCCAGACTGTTGATCATCTTCGACACAAGCTTGGACTTACCGTCGTCCTGGTTGAACAAAACGCAATGAGCGCGTTAGAGATTGCCGACATCGGCATCATCATCAACCTTGGTCATGTTGTCGCTACTGGAAAAGCAAAAGAACTCATCGACGATCCAGCGCTACGCGCTGCGTATTTGGGGTACTAATGCAAAAAGTCATCGAAACCCTTCTGATCGGACTCACAACTGGCTCGATATATGCGCTGATGTCATTGGCTCTGGTTCTTGTCTGGCGTTCCACCCGTGTGATCAATTTTGCCCAAGCCGGTCAGGCTATGTTCGCTACCTACATTGGATTCGAAATTTCAAGTCGCTCAGGAATCTTCTGGCTCGGCTTGTTATTCGCAATCGTTGGTGGAGCGCTACTTGGCGCTGGCGTTGATTATTTCTTCATGCGCGTGCTCTTTAAACACGCAAATACTGGGCCTGCAGCTGTTGTTGCTCCAGTCATCGCGACCTTAGGTTTACTTGGATTGATTCGAAGTGTTGTGGGATTGACGTGGGGCGGGGAGTTCAAAACTATTGAAGCTCCTGCCTCGACGGACGGTTACACAATTGGAAGCACGACGATTCCATTCTCTGCACTTAATGCGCTCATCATCATCACGGTTTCGATAATCCTCATCGGTCTAGCGCTCTTGTTCCAGCGTACAAATCTCGGATTAGCTTTACGTGCCTCGGCTTATGCGCCTGAAATCGCAAAGCTCGCCGGCATCAGAACTGCTCAAACCCGCACTATTGGCTGGGCGATCGCCGGCGGCGTTGGTGGAGTGGCAGGCATGTTGGTTACCTCCAATAACTTCCTCTCTCCATATTCACTCGACCTCTTGTTGGTATTTGGATTCATCGCGGCTGTTATTGGTGGCTTAGAAAGTATGGTCGGAGCTGTCATTGGCGCCTTAGTGCTGGGCATCGGTCTTACATTTATTTTGAACTATGTCGGAACATCATTGGTATTTATTGGTGGTTTCACGGTTCTTATCTTGGTCTTGTTAATCAAACCAGATGGAATCATGGCGAAAGGCAAGGGCCGCCGTGCGTAAGAAAATTGCGTTCTTTATTCTCTTGGGTTGGGCTCTTCTCATCATTGGTGACCGAGTCGATGAGTTGCGTGTTTATCAAGGTGCACAGATCGCGATGTACACAATTGCACTTGCATCGATAGTTTTACTTACTGGTTATTCAGGACAAGTTTCACTTGGTAACGGCGCAATGATGGCAGTTGGCGGTTATTCCGCAGCGCTCACCTTAAATAATCTTCAAACACCAATTTGGTTTGCATTCTTGATGGCAATTCTTGTTTCCGCCTGCTTTGGTTCGTTACTTGGCGCTGCAGCTGCTCGACTGTCGGGTCCGTATCTTGCAGGCACAACTCTCGCGCTCGCTGTTGGGTTGCCTGCAATTGCAAATCAATTCTCATTCCTTGGCGGAGAACCAGGTCTTCTCTTTGATGTTGGTTTCCCTCCTGAAAGATTTGGTGAAGAGTTCACCCAATACAAGTGGTTCTTCTGGATTGCGAGCGTCATTGCACTTCTCGCACTTTTCATCACATCAAATATTCTTCAATCGCGATTTGGTCGCACTTGGCGTGCAATCCGCGGTAACTCATTAGCTGCAGAACTTGCAGGCATCCATTCATCGCGCATGAAAGTTTTAGCTTTCACCATCAGCTCTGCCCTCGCCGGATTGGCGGGAGCGGTGCTGGCCATGACCATAAGTCTTGTCGCGCCAGGCGCCTACTCGCTGACCCTCTCCTTTGCCCTGGTAACAGGCGCGGTTCTGGCTGGCGTCTCAAGCCTGCCTGGGGTGGTCCTCGGCGGGGCCATTTTGGTGGCCATCCCCGAGATTGCCGATGCGCTAGCGGGAAGGTTTGGCAACGCCGACTCTCTCAATAACTATCTACCCGGGCTCATTACCAGCGTATTGCTGATCCTCTCGGTCATTTATACGCCTAACGGACCGGGCGAAAACCTGCGGAAGCACCTCCGCAAAAAGCACGCTCATTAGCTGGTTACTCCAAGGTAACGAGTAGATTAACAACCAAGTAATACCCTCGATGGAAGGAAAAAAATGATCGGAAAGACTCGTAGAAAGCGGACCTGGTTCGTTGCTGCGGTGCTCGCCTCTGGCAGCCTCTTTGCAACTGCGCTTCCAGCAAACGCAGAAACAGGAGTCAGTGCGAGTGAGATCAAACTCGGAATCACTCTGCCTCTGACTGGAGCAGCATCACCGGGATACAACAAGATCGGCGATGCAATGAACGCGTACTTCAAGTACGTCAACGATAACGGCGGTGTGTATGGACGTAAGGTCACACTCATCCAAAAGAATGATGAGTACTCACCACAGTTGTCGATTGCTAAGACAAATGAATTGATTCTCAAGGACAAGGTATTCGCCCTCGTCGGACCACTTGGCACCGCTAACTTCACTGCGGTCCATAAGTCGGTCGGTATCGCACGTCGTGGCGTTCCAAGCCTTTTCCTCAACACAGGATTTAGTGGATTCGGTAACAAGAAGGATTTCCCAACCTCATTCACAATCCTTCCTTCCTATGCGATGGAAGCAAAAATCGCAGCACTATTCCTCAAGGAAAACTTTGCCGGCAAGAAACTCGGCTTGGTATACCAAAATGATGAATTCGGCATCGACGCGCTTAGCGCATTTAGAAATGCAGGCGTTAAGTTTGATGTCTCTATTCCTTACACATCCGGAACACAGAGCGCAGCAACTGCTCAGACTTGGGTTTCTCAGCTTGCAGCTGGTGGAGCACAAGTAGTTCTCTTCTTCGGTGTTACTTCAGCAACAGCTCCGCTGCTTGCAGTTGCCGCTGGAGCGAAATACGCACCACAGTGGATCCTTGGCTCAGTTGGTTCTGATCCTTTGACACTGCGCGCACTTGGAGTTCCAGTTGCTGTCCTTAATGGCGCACTCACACTTGCTGGAAACCCATCACCAAATGACCTCAACGATGAATACATCAAGGTCTTCCAAGATATTAATAAGAAGTACAACACCGGTGTTGCATTCGATGATTATGTCCTTCAGGGCATGAACGTCGGTTTGATGACAGTCCAAGCGCTTCGTGCAGCTGGACAGAATCTCACTCGCCGCGGACTTGTACGCGCTATGGAGAATAAGGGTTCAACCTTTGCATCTGTTGCATATTCACCACTTGCTTACTCCAAGACCAGCAATATTGGCCACACCGGCTACTACATGGCGGTCATGGATGCCACAGGTGATCGGAAGCCATACGGTGGATCAGTCGTTCTCTACACAACAGATAGCGGCAACGGTCCAGTTGTTAAGTCCACTTTCAAGCGCCCAGCAATTCCAGCGAAAGGATTGCCAACAAACTCATGAGAAACTTCAAATTCAAGCGTTCGTTAACGCTCGTAGCGGTTTCATCACTTCTCTCGCTCACCGTTGTATCGATTCCAACGGCTGCTCGGGCTGCTGATCCTGCATGTACCACGGCAAACTTTGTCACAACGTGCGTTGGTGCAACATCAGATACCGCTCCATATTCGATGATCGTTCCTGCGAACTTCAATGGAACTGTCTACCTCTATTCACATGGATATCGTCCAAACGTTCCGGTTCCTGCGGGAATTCCAGGATATGGCGGATACACAGTCACCAACACTCCACAACCTGGCCCAAATGCGACCGTCATTGGCGCACTTGTTGCTAAGGGTTACGGCGTTGTCGGTTCAGGCTTCGCACGTCAAGGTTGGAACGCAGATTCTGCAATTAAGACCAACGTTGAACTTGTAGGAATCTTCAAGAAGCAATTCACCAAGACCACCAAAGTGGTTACATGGGGAGAATCGCTCGGAGGTTTCATTACTCAAGCACTCGCTGAGCAATATCCAAACCTCTTCAAAGCAGCAGCACCACTTTGTATGGCTAGCGATATCACTCCATTGATGACAATGGCTGGCGATGCGCTCTGGGGAATCAAGACCTTCTTTGATCCAACGATTAAGGGCGGAAGCTACTCAGCAGGTGCCGCAGGCTATGCCGAAGCGATGGGCGACCTAGTCAAGGTCTTCACCGCAATCGGATCACTCCAAGCTGCATTTGCCGCTAACCCAACTGCGCCAGCATGGCCAGCAACCTCGAAGGTTCCTGATGCCATTAAGGCAATTCCTTCACGAAGCGCTCTCGTCATGGTCGCTTTGATGTCAGGAATTCCAATGCAGTCAGCGCACTTCGATTCAACATCTGCGCCGTCGGTGCTTCCAGCGGCTTCGCAGACTTCATTCCAGCTTGCAATCAACCCAGCATTCGCAGCTCTTGAGAACGTCGCAAACGCAGCAGCACTTGCTGTTCTTGCAACTCATGATCTTGAACTACAAGCTGGTGGAGCTGTATTCGACAACACCACAACTGATTACGCAGCGCGTATCAAGGAAGAACAATTCATCTGGTCATCTGCACTTTCCGGTAACTCCGGAATTGCCGGACTCTCCAGCGTTCTTGCTGCATCACCACGCGCAACTGCAAATCCAGCAGCGGTTGCGAAGTTGAAGACTCTCGCATCACATTCTGGAAAAGTTGAGATCCCAACAATTCTCTTCACTGGCGTTGCAGACCCAGTTACTGTTGCTGGTAACCAGCAATCAGTTGCTGACAAGTACGCAACCTATTGGGCAGAAAAGTGGGCAGCTGCAAAGAAGGCGGGAGTAAGTAAACGTCCTGCTAACAACCAGCTTGTCCTCTGGAACTTCCCACCACAGAAGTACACCAAGTTCTCTGCAGCTGGTGCTCCAGACACAACACTTCCAGCAGCAACCGGTACTAACCACTGTAACTTCACGACATCACAGTATTTAGCGATTGCAGACATGCTCGCCTACGCTGCTGATAATGGAGTGAATCTTTCAGGTGGTGCGCTACTCACCAAACTTCGTAAGGCTGGAAACATGACTTACGATCGTGATTATGCGGCACCAAAGATGAAGTTCTACGGAAACTAATTCCACAAAACTTCAAAAGGTAGTTAAAGAAAGGGGCTCGGGAGACCGGGCCCCTTTCGCTATTCATTGGCAATTCATCAAGTGTTATGGCTTAAGCCATGGTTTTTTCAAGAGTTACTCGTTACTGTTTCAGTTGTGGCAAGCGTTGCAGAACGGCGTCGAATAGCTCGCCTAGTCCATAGGTTTGGTTTCGGGCCTAGACCTGGCGAATTCGCAGAGTTAGTTTCAGATGGTTTTGAAGCGGCC
>RFMK01000041.1 GCA_009927705.1 Actinomycetota bacterium
TCCGCCACGGACACATTCTTGTTAATGGCAAGAAGGTCGACATCCCGTCATATCGCGTAAGCCAATATGACATCGTCGATGTTCGCGCTAAGTCACAAGACCTCACACCATTCATCGTCGCAAGCGCTGAATTTGGTGAGAAGTCAGTTCCAGCCTGGATCGAAGTTGTGCCATCACAGATGCGCATCATCGTTCACGGCCAACCAACTCGTGCGGTCATCGACACACAGGTCCAAGAACAACTCATCGTTGAGCTTTACTCCAAGTAATCGGTTTAGCCGACTACTTGGCAAGAAAACAACTTCATATTCAGCACTAACCGAGGGATCAAATAGCGGATCTCTCAAGACAATGGAGGAAAGAAGTGCTCATCGCACAACGCCCCGTACTGACCGAGGAAGTAGTAAGCGAGAACCGTTCACGTTTCGTCATCGAACCGTTGGAACCAGGTTTTGGTTACACCCTAGGTAATTCCCTACGTCGTACCCTGCTTTCATCTATCCCTGGAGCGGCTGTCACAAGCATCCGCGTTGCAGGCGCGCTTCATGAGTTCACCACTCTTGAAGGCGTGAAGGAAGACCTCACTGATGTCGTCCTTAACATCAAGAACCTCGTTCTCTCATCAGATAACGATGAACCGACTGTTGCTTACATCCGCAAAAACGGATCTGGCACCGTGACCGGCGCTGATGTTGCAGTACCAGCAGGAGTTGAAGTTCATAATCCAGATCTTCACATCGCGACTCTTAACAGCAAGGCAAACCTCGAGATCGAACTTACGATCGAGCGTGGCCGCGGTTATGTAACTGCAGTCCAGAATAAGCAAGTTGGTGCAGAAATCGGACGTATTCCGGTCGACTCCATCTACTCACCTGTTCTTCGCGTTACATACAAAGTTGAAGCAACTCGCGTTGAACAACGTACTGACTTCGATCGCTTGATCGTCGATGTTGAAACCAAGAAGTCGATTACTCCACGCGATGCTGTTGCATCTGCTGGTAAGACCCTGGTCGAACTCTTCGGACTTGCACACGAACTCAACTATGCGGCTGAAGGAATCGACCTTGGCCCATCAGTACAGGATGCGGCTCTTGCTGCAGATCTTGCTCTTCCGATTGAAGACCTTGATCTCACGGTCCGTTCCTATAACTGCTTGAAGCGCGAAGGAATCCACACTGTTGGCGAACTCCTTTCTCGCAGCGAAGCAGATCTACTCGATATTCGTAACTTTGGTTCAAAGTCAATCGATGAAGTTAAGGCGAAGCTCGTCTCAATGGGCCTCCAACTTAAGGATTCACCGATTGGATTCGATCCAACTAAGCATCAGAACTACGGCGTCGAATACGGCGACGAACAGGCGTAAGGAGATAAACCATGCCACGTCCATCTAAAGGTCCGCGTCTTGGAAGCGGTCCTGCACACGAGAAGTTGTTGCTTCGC
>RFMK01000080.1 GCA_009927705.1 Actinomycetota bacterium
CCACTTGATACGAACTACGCTCGCGAAGGCGGACCAATAATCCAGTAACACGTTGTTTGCAGAAGGCCTGAAGAAGGTCTGGGCGGTACGCAATCTTCGTCGTTTAGTCATATCCCGATTCGTTTCGAATCTGGGAAATGGACTTGCACCTGTTGCTATTGCATTCGGTGTACTCGAACTTCCCAATGGTGATGGTAAATCACTTTCGCTGGTCATGGCTTCTACCTCTCTATCGCTGGTTTTATTTTCACTCCTGGGCGGAGTTATCGGGGATCGTTTTCCGCGTGCATGGATTGTTGGTGGCGCTGACATTCTTTTGGCGCTTCTTGTGATGGCAAATGGAATTGCGTATGTCACTGGCAACGGAAGCGTCATTCTCTTTACTGTCGTTGGATTTCTTAGCGGAGTTCTCAATGCAATCTGGTATCCCGCAATGAGCGCTCTCACAAGTGACTTAGCCGAACCAGAAATTCTGCAGGATTCCAATGCTGCAACAATGTTGAGCTCAAACATTGCGATGATCCTCGGCACAGCAGTTGCTGGAGTTATCGTTGCGACGATCGGGCCAGGTTGGGCAATTATCATCGATGGAATTACATTCTTAATTGCGGGATTACTCGTGTATTCAATGAGGTCCGCAACTCCAGTTGCGGAACGTACTGAATCGTCTTCCACTATCCATGAGATCAAGACCGGTTGGCGCGAATTTAGTTCGAGGCGCTGGGTATTTCTTGTCGTTATTTCTTTCTCGTTTGTGGTCTCGATGGAGCGTGCGGTGTATTCCGTTCTTGGTCCACTCGTTGCTGATGAAAAACTTGGTGGTCCAAAACCCTGGTCCGTCATTCTTGCAACATGGGCAATTGGATCTGTTGTGGGAGTTCTCTTTGCTGCGAAGGTTCGACCTCGTTATCCGATTCGCGTTGCGATTATTGTGCAATTCCCACTTTTCCTCTGGTTCTTTAGCTTGGGCAATACAACGAATGTCTACTTGATTGCGATCTTCTCGTTCTTTGTAGGAATTGCTTTCGATTTCTTCTATGTTTTATGGGTCACGACTCTGCAGCAACATATTCCGAAAGAATCATTATCAAAGGTCATGTCGTATGACGTACTGGGTTCTTTAGCTCTTGCACCAATCGGCATCGCGGTGGCTGGACCGATTGCAGAACATTATGGAACAAGCCCAGTATTGAACGTCATCTCATTTGCGTTCATCATCTGCATGGCCGCGCCACTTCTCTCACGCGAAGTACGGATGACCGAGTCTAAATAATCATCCAAACGGGAGTCTGTATTTTCTTCTTTACATACTCTACGTAGTCGTCTTTTTTCAAACAATTAATCTTTTCTCAAGATTCTGTGGAACACTTATCCCACAAGAGTTGGTTTGACTCTCTTCAAACCTGGTATCGGCTGCGAAGCGATATTGAAATGGCTCCGAGAGAATCGGGGCCATTTCTTTTTCCTCAACGTAACTTCTCCACAAAAAAACTCATGACGCGAAATCACACTCCTCATTCCATTGATTATTTGCCGCGTATCGGCTTGGTGTAGTGGCAGCATGCTTGACTTTGGATCAGGAGGCGCGGGTTCAATCCCCGCAGTCGATACGCTCGATTTTGACCTAAGTCTGGGTCTCACCTACTATTCGGAACCTCTCCAGAGACTGCTGGTCTCAGATCGCAAGGTCTGAAATAAATGTCGAAAGACAACCCGCATAGGTTCGAGCGGATTACCCCGCGCGTTTCTATGCGTCGGGGTTTCTTACATTTTGCAGCAGAAATTCTGGCGATTAGTAGAAAGGAAGCCAGATGGCTCGCCCTGATAAGGCAGCAGCAGTTGCGGAATTGGTTGAAGACTTTAAGTCTGCCGATGCAACAGTTGTTACCGAGTATCGCGGTTTGACCGTGACCTCAATCAAAGAGCTACGACGTTCACTTGGTATTGGCACCAAGTACAAAGTAGCGAAGAACACGCTCGTCAAAATTGCTGCGAAGGAAGCTGGAGTAGAAGTCGATGACGCACTTCTTACCGGCCCAACTGCAGTCGCTTTCGTAAAAGGCGATTCAGTAGCCGCTGCAAAGAGCCTCAAGAACTTCCAGAAGGAGAATCCATTCCTTGTAATCAAGGGTGGCGTCTTCGAAGGTAAGCAAGTAACCACAGCTGAAATCATGAAGCTTGCGGATCTCGAATCACGCGAAGTTCTCTTGGCGAAGCTTGCTGGTGCTATGAAGGCATCAATGGCAAAAGCTGCACGCGCATTCGATGCACTTCGTATCAAGAGAGAAGCAGAAGCCGGTGCACCCGCTGCGCCAGTTGAAGCTTCTACACCTGCTGCAGAAGCAGCACCTGTCGCTGAAGCCGTAACCGCAGAAACAACATCTCAGGTTGCAGCCGAAGCTCAAGCAGAAACTTCTGCGGAACCAGCGCAAGCTGAATCAAGTACAGAACCAACAGAGAACGCGTAAAGAAAGAGGAAAATAAAATGGCAAAACTCAGCACTGATGACCTATTGGGTCAATTTAAGGAAATGACACTTGTCGAGCTTTCAGATTTCGTAAAGGCATTTGAAACCGAATTTGATGTAACTGCAGCTGCTCCAGTAGCAGTAATGGCAGCAGGCGGAGCCGCAGCAGGTGGCGAAGCAGCAGCTGCTCAAGATGAATTCACCGTCATCATTGAAGACGCTGGCTCACAGAAGATCGCCGTTATTAAAGAAGTACGTGCGCTCAACTCAAGCCTCGGCCTCAAGGAAGC
>RFMK01000153.1 GCA_009927705.1 Actinomycetota bacterium
CCATATTCTCTGCCACCCACACAATCCAGTTGGCGTGATATTCACGAAAGAATCCCTAGCAGCGCTTGCAACGTTGGCGAAAAAATATGGTGTTCATATCATCAGCGATGAGATTCATGGTCCTCTTATTTACGACTATTCGAAATTCACTCCATTCTTAGCAGTAAGTCAGGATGCAGTCGATGTTGGTATTACAGTCACGAGTGCCAGTAAGGGTTTCAACCTAGCCGGCTTGAAATGCGCCGTCATAATTACTGGCTCAGATTCGATTAAAGAGAAGATCAACTCCATGCCAATTTCTGTAGCGTCCCGAGCCTCGCTTTTTGGCGCGGTTGCTGCAACCGCTGCTTTCCGCGATTCAGTCTCATGGCTTGACGGCGTAATCAATGCCTTGGATGAAAATAGAAAACTGATCAGGAATCTGATTGATAGCAAAATTCCCGCGATTCACTACCGAATCCCAGACTTTGGTTATCTTGCCTGGCTAGATCTTTCAGCGCTCAATCTCGGCGAAGATCCGGCCAAGACGCTTTTGGAGCGTGGAAAAGTCGCCGTTAACGGAGGACATATGTATGGTCCCCGACATAATCAATATGTGCGATTGAACTTTGGAACCAGTCCAGAGATTATCTCCGAGGCGTTCGATCGTATTTTGCGCAGCGTTTAGTTCGATAATAGAAGGTATCAATGAGAACTTACGATGCAGTCATTGTCGGAAGTGGACATAATGGTTTGGTTGCTGCTTGTTACTTGGCACAAGCTGGAAAGAAAGTCCTTGTCATTGAGAAGAACGAGGCCATAGGTGGAGCAACAACAAGTGTTCGCGCTTTCGAAGGTGTTGATGCCAAACTTTCACGCTATTCATATCTTGTTGCCCTGCTACCAAATCAAATCATCCAAGACTTGAAACTTGATTTTGTAACTGCGAGTCGTTCAGTCTCTTCTTACACACCGTATTTCGATGATGATGGCGATAAAGGATTGCTTATCAATCGAACATTCGACGAAGCTACAAGAGAATCATTTATGGAACTGACCGCAGGTGATGATGAGGCGATTGCATGGCAGAACTTCTACAACTCCGTTTTGGAGTTTGCAGAAGTGGTTGCACCAACATTGCTCCAACCAGTGCCATCGGAGAGTGAGATTCGCGATCTGGTCGATCCATTGACGTGGGTTGAATTAGTGGAAAATACGCTAGCCGAGACACTTCATGACAATTTCTTTGATGATCTTGTCAAAGGCATCGTTCTGACTGATGGACTTATTGGAACATTTACCGGCGCTAATGATCACGCAGCAAATATCTGTTTCATCTACCACTTAATTGGAAATGGGACCGGAGAGTGGAAAGTTCCGATTGGTGGAATGGGAGCGTTAGTTGATTCACTGGTGAAGCGGTGTCATGAATTAGGTGTTGAGATTCGCACCGGAGAGAGTGTCGAGAAGCTGGTTTCTGATTCGTCTCAAGTCACGATTACTGCGCGCGATCCACAAGAAAGTAGGGAATATGTAAGCAAAATCGCCCTAGCGAATTGCGCACCAAAAATCCTTGAGAGAATCGCAGGAATTCCAGCGCCGAGCATGCGTGATGGCTGCCAACTCAAGATCAATATGGTCGTGCGACAACTTCCGGAACTAAAGAGTGGGATCGATCCACGGTTGGCTTTTGCAGGAACATTTCATATCAATGAAAGTTATTTCCAACTCGAAAGAGCTTTTGAAGAAGCAAGAGATGGGAAAATTCCAACTGAGATTCCTTCTGAAATGTACTGTCACACACTTACTGATAACTCGATACTTTCCCCCGAGCTTCGTGACAAAGGTTTTCATACCTTGACCCTCTTCGCGTTGCATCTGCCAGCTCATCTCTTTGATACGGATCATGATCGAGTAAAAGAAGAAGTTGCAAAGAGGACTCTTGAAGGACTTAATGATTACCTGGTAAAGCCGATCGATCATTATCTAGCGCTTGATGCTAATGGCAGGCCATGTATTGAAGTTAAGACTCCACAAGAACTGGAAAGTGCGCTCGGCCTACCTCGCGGGAATATTTTTCATACTGATTTACAGTTCCCATGGAAGAGTGACGATGATGTAAGGAAATGGGGCGTGGAAACTGAAAACCCACGGATTCTTATCGCTGGTTCAGGCGCTCTGCGCGGCGGCGCGGTAAGTGGAATAGCCGGACATAACGCTGCGATGGCTGCATTGGAAAGATTGTCAGAACTGAACTAGGCTCGAGTCATGATCAAAGCAATTCGACGGATCGCAGCGCTTGCGACCTTGCTCATTGTTGCCCTCAAAGGTGTCCTTACTTTCCTTTCATGGGTGGAGAAGCAAGAAGAAGTCGAAACTGTGTGGGCTGATGATGAAGAGAATGAGGAAATTTTCGGATGACGTACTCATATGTCCCAGGAACGTGCAATCTTGGCAAAGCTGAAGTTCGTCGTCGTCAATTCGTTGCTCTGCTTGGACTTTTTCTCTCCGGTTCAACAGCAATTGGCTTAATTGGTAGCGATGCTCCCGCGAGCGCGCGTTGGGGTTTATTTGTGCCATTGATGGTCTTCTCGGTTGGATTTATCCAGTCGCGCAAAAAGTTCTGTCTCGCTTACGGCTTCATGGGCACGTTCAATCTCGGCAAACTCGGAGATATCTCTCGAGTCCAAAGTCCTGAAGATCGACGTGCGGATCGCAAGACAGCGCTCTCAATACTTGCCCAATCTGCATTGCTTGCTTTGGTGCTCTCTGGGCTTTTTGTAGTTCTTCCTCTGTAGGGCAGTTCAACTTCTGCAAACCAGACCTTGAGATTACTCATCTTGAGAAAAGGTTAGACCTTCCCTCGAGACTTTCTCATCAAATTTCTCTTGTCTCTCAGGATATGTCGGAGTAACTTCCTATGTGACCTTGCTGATGAGCTAGAGGAGCAAGAATGAAGATTATTACCCACAATCATGGAGTGGCACTGGCCTCGGATTTCGAAGAGATTGCTACTGAACGAATAGAACGATTAGAACGCTTTGGGATACCGATTGAGCGTATGTATATCGATATACGCCATGAGGTGAACCCACACTTTGGAAAGCATTCACACCGGGTTATTTTGACTTCGCATGGCGCTGGCCCACTGCTGAGAGCGGAAGGATCAGGATTTAATGATTTAGCGGCATTTGATGAGGCGGCCGAGGCAATTGAATTGCAATTGCGAAAGCGTCATGAACGTTCAAAAGACATTGACCGAACAACGCTCCGTAAGTTGCGCGTCAAAGGTGCGTAAAGAGTTTAAACGCTAGTTTTCTTGAGTGGCTTCAAAAAGTCGAGTGCGCTGAGATATTCCTCGTAGTACGAGGTGTTCCACGTCCCAAGTTTGGGATCAAAGTAATTTCCATTTATTGGCGTGCTTCCATTAAGGAAATTGATAGCAGTTTCGGTCTCAGTGATCATTCCAGAAATCCCGCTACGTTTTTCTTGTAGAACACACGTTGGGTACTTGTTCATCTCTTTATAAATGGCGAGGTCATGACCAAGAACATCAATGACAGCGCTTGCCATCTTTTCAATTATGGGAACTCGCTGATCAGAAGTCGCATCGATAGCAAGGTATTGATCGATGAGTTTTCGATACTCGCTCCAACTTGCTTTTCCAGATTCTTCTTCGGCCGTCACAAAAGTCTGCAAGTTCTGACATTCAACTGCGGTTTGTGAGGGTTTTCCAATTGGACCGTAATTGACCGTGCCCCAGATGGCGCCAACGGAGATTGCCAGCAATACCGGTACGAATATCCAGAAAATAGGTCGGGTACTTCTCACCGCCGTAGACTAACCGAGAGCGACTGCGGCCACGAGTGGAAATCAATGGTGAAGTGAGTGAGGGAGATGTCAGGATGATTCAGAGCCTCGATGAAGCTCTCTCTCGGGCATCCCAGTTACTCGCCAATCCTCGTCAGGTGCACAGAATTGTGATGTCAGGTCGAAGGAGGACCTTCACGCCACAGTTCGAGCGGATCGATATTCGCCCCGTCGAAATCAAGGCCGTCCTACATTTTCAACTAGTAAGTCATGACGGCAAGAGAGATGTAACGAAGAATGTAGTACCAACGGAACTCTCCCTCTTGGCGCTGATGAGCGAGGGATATGGAAATCTCCTTGTCGAGACAACGAGTGAAGAATTATCTATCCGGGTCACGAAATCCGGAGATGCTCAAGTTTCTCATAAGAGGAAAACAGCGCTGGATGCGACCGAAGAATTAAGAACATCTCTAGCCCATGATCGCAAGAAGTCACGATATCTTGATGAGGATGAATTGGTTTTCCAAGCGCTGGGAATTTCAGATCACAATCGAAAGCTCAAGCCAAGCCGTACAGATAAATTCATTCAAGTAAATGAATTCTTGAAGATTATCAATGGACTTCTTTTGCTTCCAGACCAGAACATCGCCATGGTTGATCTGGGATGCGGAAACGCATATTTAACTTTTGCTGCACATCAATTCCTGAAAACCAAGGGGATCAATTCTCACACCACAGGGGTCGACTCACGTACTGACAGTCGAGAGCGGAATAACACAATTGCCAAGGAAGTCGGCATTGAAGGGGAGATCGAGTTTGTTGCCGAGGAAATCTCGTCTTTTCCTGAACAAAAGGTAGATATCACTCTTGCGCTACATGCCTGTGATACAGCAAGTGATGATGCATTAGCATGGGCAATACGAAGCAAGTCTGAAATTATCCTTGTTGTTCCATGCTGTCATCACGATATCCAACGACAAATTAAGAGTGTAAAACGAGTACCAGATTCATGGTCCATCACGACCCGACATGGAATTCTGCGAGAGCGCATCGGAGATATTCTTACCGATTCAATCAGGGCGCAGATCCTTCGGATCTTGGGCTATGAAACGGATGTCATCGAGTTCATCGACAGCGAACACACCCCTAAGAACCTCATGATCAGGGCGATCTATAAGGGCGGGCAAGCTTCCCAAAGTGATTTTGCAGAGTTAGATGCCATGATTGAAAGTTGGCAGGTGCAACCCCGCTTGATGACTCTACTTGCCGAGGCAATTTCTTCGCGACGAAGTAATGCTCTCAGTTAGGCTTCGCTCATGTCAGTAAAGAGAGAGTCTTCAGGAAAAGTCTTAGCTGCACTGCCGAAAGGCGAGAAAGTTGGCATAGCTTTCTCCGGTGGACTTGATACCTCGGTCGCTGTTGCTTGGATGCGGGAAAAAGGCGCACTTCCTTGCACTTACACCGCTGATCTTGGTCAATATGATGAAGGTGATATCGCTAGCATTCCAGGACGAGCAAAAGATTATGGCGCCGAAATATCTAGGCTTGTTGACTGTAAATCTTCTTTAGTAGAAGAAGGTCTCGCTGCAATCGCGTGTGGAGCATTCCATATCCGCACTGCAGGAAGGGTGTATTTCAATACCACTCCACTTGGACGCGCAGTAACCGGAACTCTTCTTGTTCGATCTATGCTCACTGATGGCGTTTCAATTTGGGGAGATGGCTCAACATATAAAGGAAATGACATCGAACGCTTCTATCGTTATGGCCTGCTTGCAAATCCGCAATTGAGAATTTACAAACCATGGCTTGATCAAGACTTCGTTACCGAATTAGGTGGACGTAAAGAGATGTCCGAATGGTTGGCGGCTCGAAAATTGCCATATCGCGATAGCGTGGAAAAGGCGTACTCCACAGATGCGAATATCTTGGGCGCAACTCATGAAGCAAAACGACTTGAAGAACTTTCCTCATCAATTGAACTAGTGGACCCAATCATGGGAGTTAAGTTCTGGGATAGCTCAATTTCAATTCCAAGCGAGGATGTCCGGATCACCTTTAAACAAGGTCGCCCAGTAGCAATGAACGGCAAGGATTTTGCTGATTCAGTAGGGCTAATGAAAGAAGCGAATGCGATTGGTGGGCGCCACGGTCTTGGCATGTCAGATCAGATCGAAAACCGCATCATCGAAGCCAAAAGCCGTGGCATCTACGAGGCGCCGGGAATGGCGCTGCTATTTATCGCGTACGAACGACTCCTCACTGCTATTCATAATGAGGACACAATCGCGAATTATCACGCTGAGGGCCGCAGACTAGGGCGCCTGCTCTACGAAGGACGTTGGCTTGATCCGCAATCGCTCATGCTCCGGGAATCACTGACTCGTTGGGTCGCATCTGCAGTTACAGGTGAAGTCACGTTGCGACTACGTCGTGGTGATGACTATTCCATTATTGATACTCGCGGTGAAGGATTTAGTTATCACCCAGAGAAACTTTCCATGGAACGCACCGAATCGGCAGCTTTTGGCCCAACCGATCGAATTGGTCAACTAACGATGCGCAATCTTGATATCGCCGACACTCGAGCAAAATTGGAAATGTATCGCTCACAAGGTCAGATTGCTGACGGAAACTTTGATCTCGTCGAGATTGAAGATGGGAAGAAGGGAAAGTAATGACAAGCACGCCCATTTCACAGATTCTCGATCGTTTCATGGAAGAGGGAATCAAGTTATCGCCGATAGGCGCCACAATGTTGGGGGTGCCAGGTCTTGATGATCAGCTCGATGACCTATCCATGGCAGGTAATGAGAAGCGTGCCGAACTCACTCGTTCTACTTTGCAAGCACTGAAAAACGAGACGCCTGTCAATGAATATGATCGAATTGCGCGCGATGTTGCAGTCGAGCGACTTACTTCAGAACTTAACCTAAACGATACTTACGAGGCACGGATCCTCTTCAATCTCATTTCTTCACCTGTAACTAGTATCCGACAAGTCTTTGAGATGATGAATAGAGATAAGCCAGAGACGAATTCAAACGTTATCAAGCGTATGAATGGAATCGGCGCTGCCCTCGAGGGTTGGAAATCATCACTGACTTTCGTCGCAGAAAAAGGAAAATTCAATTCTCGCCGCCAAGTTCTTGCAACCGCAGGTCAGCTGGAGACGTTTTCTAAAGGTGCATTTACTGCTGTCGCGAGGAAATTCAATCCTGCTGGAGATAACAGTGACTTAGCTGCTGCAGCTAAGAGTGCGGAAAACGCATGTGCGGCCCTCGCAACGTGGATGCGTGATGTGTATGCACCACAAGCCTTGCCAGAAGATGGCGTTGGAGAGACTCGCTACAAGATGTGGGCCCGCCACTTCACAGGTGCTGACCTTGATCTACGCGACACCTACGAGTGGGGCATTAACCAACTCAATCAAATTAATGAACGGATGTGGGTTGCTGCCAAGAAGTTGTATCCGGATGCCACAACTCTTCGCGAGGTAGCCGATCGCCTCGATAAAGATCCACGTTACACAGTCGAAGGCGAAGAGACGTTGCTGAAGAAACTTCGCGAGTTCATCGATGCAGCAGTAGAAAGATTGGATGGAAAAGAATTCGATATCGATCCACGCATCCGCACATGCGAAGCTCGTCTCGCTCCAGAAGGAAGCGCCTCTGCTGCGTATTACATGGGGCCAAGTGAAGATCTGAGTCGTCCTGGTACGACGTGGTTTCCAACTATGGGACGCAAGACTTTTGGTTGGTGGAATATTGTTTCGACGTGGTACCACGAAGCAGTTCCTGGTCATCATCTTCAAATTGCCACGACGAAAATAAACACCTCACGCCTCAATCGTTTCCAGCGAAATCGCGTCTTCATCTCTGGATACAGCGAAGGTTGGGCGCTCTACGCTGAACGTTTGATGGATGAACTTGGTGCATTTGAAGATCCCGGATATGAAATGGGATATCTCTCTGCTCAAGGTTTACGTGCGGCACGTATCGTTGTCGATATCGGCATGCACTGTGGCTATCAAGATTTCAATGGCGAAGTATGGAATGCAGAATCTGCCTTCAAGTTACTTCACGAACGCGCACTCCTTGATGAGATCTCAGCGCGAAGCGAAGTCGATCGATATCTTGGCTGGCCCGGACAAGCAATTTCTTACAAGGTGGGCGAACGCTTCTGGATGGAAGCTCGCGAAACAGCGAGAGCCCGCTTGGGTGAGAAGTTTGAATTGAAGAAATTCCATGCTTTCGCACTCGGGCTAGGGCCGATGGGTCTTGATCCCTTCAAGCGCGAAATGGCGCTCTGGGATGGCAATTAGGTAAACTCGCGCTGTTGTTTCCGGGGTCGGTGTAATTCCGAACCGGCAGTCAC
>RFMK01000062.1 GCA_009927705.1 Actinomycetota bacterium
ATTGATGCATCCGCATCAAGAAAATGAAAGCGACGCTTCAGGCTCGCTTATATGTAAGTCTTATCTTTTCGTTAATACGTCAAGTCACCACGAGACATACATGTCTAGATGATTGGTACGTATTTTCATGTCTCCACTTACTGCTGTGCAAGAAACCACTTTTAAAGACCTTGGTCTCCATTCTGATCTCATCAGAACGCTCAACAACCAGGGCATAACAGTCCCATTTCCGATTCAAGCAGCGACAATTCCTGATGCCATCGCAGGCTGTGACATCCTGGGCCGCGGACAAACTGGATCCGGTAAAACTCTCGCATTTGGACTCGCTCTGCTTCATAACATTTATGGAAAGCGGGCTAAACCTCACCAGCCGCTTGCTCTTGTTCTTGCGCCTACTCGCGAACTAGCTCAACAAATTGATGAGGTTCTTCATCCATTGGCTCGCTCTATTGGCCACGATTCTGTCGTCATTGCTGGCGGCATGCCATACGGCAAGCAGGTCAATGCGCTTAAGAAAGCGACCTCAATTCTTGTTGCAACTCCTGGTCGCTTGATTGATTTACTTGAAAAAGAAGAAGTGAGCTTTGAAGCACTTCAAATCACTGTTCTTGATGAAGCAGATCAGATGGCAGATATGGGCTTTCTACCTGCCGTTAAGCAGATTCTTAATCAGACGCGAAAAGGCAGCCAACGCATGTTGTTCTCCGCGACACTTGATCGCGGCGTAGACGGATTGGTTCGCCAATATCTCAATGACCCTAAGTCTCACTCAATTAAAGAGATTGAAGGTTCAAAAGAGAAGAGTGATCATTACGTTTTCGTTTTGGATCATGCTCACAAGGGCGATATTTCTAACCAGATTGCTTCTCGTGAAGGCAAGTCGATTTTCTTCGTACGAACTAAGCGTGGCGCAGACAAGTTAGCGCTTAATCTTTCGAACGCTGGAGTGACAGTAGGAACGCTGCATGGTGGTAAATCCCAAGCCGTTCGCACACGCACTCTCGCTCGATTTAAGGACCAAGATTCAGCCGTTTTAGTTGCGACCGATGTAGCTGCTCGAGGTATCCATGTTGACGACATCGACCTGGTTGTTCACTTCGATGCGCCAGCAGATCACAAAGATTACCTACATCGTTCAGGTCGCACAGCACGCGCTGGAAAAACCGGCCGAGTTGTAACGCTCGCAACCCATAAAGAACAACGCACAGTTAGCGGAATTACCCGCCGTGCTGGCGTAGAACCTTGGGTCATGGCGATCAAGCCACTCGATGAGAAATTAGTTAGTATCACGGGCGCAAAGGCTCCAACTGGGATACCGGTGAAAGAAGTTAAAGAGAAAGCCCCCGCAATGCCACGCCACAAGAGCGCGAAGCACAGAGCAAAACGTTCGAGAAATCGGAATAAATTCGCGACAAGTGGTTCAGGACGCAGTCGGAATTCTTGATTGCAGGGAGATGACATTTCCCCACGGATCTTCAACGCGGGCAATCCCAGAATCAATTCTGGAATCAAGACCATAGAACTTTAAACGTTCCTTTGTTTCTAAAACTTGATCCTGACTATCAAGAACAATCTCGACCTTGCCAAGCCCTAGGGCTAATTGACGTTTTCCAGCGCCTTTGCTTCTCCAAGTATTCATCGCCATGTGATGGTGATATCCGCCGGCAGAAACGAATAGTGCAGCACCACCCCAGTTAAGAGTTTTTTCAAAACCTAACATCTTCACATAGAACTCTTCGGCTGCAGGGATAGACCCAACGCTGAGATGAACATGACCAACTTTCTTCTCATCTTCAACAGGTTCGTCGGAGAGATTCTCTTTCAAGAACTCATTTGGGTCGAGGAATATTGTGTCCATCTCAATAGAGCCATGTGCCCAACTCCATTCACTTCGATCTCGATCCCAATACAGTTCAACACCATTACCTTCAGGATCGTTGAAGTAAAAAGCTTTACTAACTAGGTGATCCGCGCTCCCCGTAAATGTCCCCGGATATTTCTGTGCAACGGAGTAAACAGATTTCGCTAAAGCCGCTTGTGATGGAAAGAGAATTGCCGTGTGAAAGAGACCTGCTTCGTGTGGGGATGCATGTTTCATCATGGGCTTATGCTCAAGAATCACCACTTCGGTGGTGCCATGTCCCAAGACTGCGCGTCCGTTGATTTCAGAAAACAGCGTGAGACCGACTGCATCGCGGTAGTAGCGAATCATCGAATCCAAATCGGCAACCCATAAGGTGACGGCGCCCATGGAGGTGTCAGCCGGTAACAATTCCGTTTGCCTCATGTCGAGACAATAGCAGATTTAGTTGAAAATTCAACTAAATGAGAGGCTATCAAGTAGATTTCGCCTGTGAGCGCGAAGCACCAACGCCTTGATTATTTGGATCTCCTAAGAGTCCTGGCCCTCGGAGTCGTTATTTGTTTCCACTATCTCTTTAGTGGAATCTCCAAAGGCAATATCAATTCCGTCTCTTTCTCCTCTTTTGCTCCCGCAGCAAAGTACGGATATCTCGGGGTAGAGCTCTTTTTCATGATTAGTGGATTTGTCATTCTCTATTCCACAAATCGAAGCGCGGGAGAGTTCGTGCGTCGTCGATTTCTTCGGCTCTTTCCCATGTTCTGGATGGCAATCATCCTAATTTATCTGGTGACGCTTCTTCCTTGGTGGAAGTACCCAGCGCCACCTTTAAGTAAAGCGTTGTGGAACCTCACCATGATTCCAACCGCATTCGGACAAGAACGGCTTGATGCGGCACATTGGTTTTTAGTTCGTGAGCTCCAGTTTTATCTGATCGTCTCATTTGTATTGTTCATCGGGAAAGGCAAACTATTGCCGAAGATTTTCCCCGTATGGGCTTTCATTCTCTGTCTTTGGAATCTTCTCAATCTTCCTGATTTCAATATCTGGTATTTCTCCGGGTATTTCTCGCTAATAACTGGGGGAGCCATCATCTATTCAATTAGAGAATGGGGGTGGAATCCACTTCGAGTTATTGGATTAGTCTCGGCATATATTGGTGCGATAGATACACGCATCAGCATAATCCCAGCGATTGAGAATCGACGTAATACTGATTACTCCGCGACCGTTATTTTTATAGTCGTTACAGTCATTTTCTTGCTGATGATGCTAACTATTGTCAAAGGAATTGAGCGAATAAAGCTTTCTTGGATAGGTATCGCAGGTGCGATCACCTATCCGCTTTTCTTAATTCATGGCCGTATCGGAGCAATGATCATCCAGCACACTGCAAATGATCAGAACAAGTGGTTGGTCTACGGGTTCACTCTTGCGGGCTTGATAGGTGTGGCTTATGGCTTACTCAAGCTTGAGAAGAGAGTTATGAAATGGCGGGTTTTCGCTAGGCTGGCACGATGACAATTTCGCTCGAACGATTACTCAAACACATGGCATGGGCAAATCAAAAAACAATCGAGCATCTGATGACTTTGCCACCGGAGGCACTTCAAGCCTTTGCCACTAATCCCGAGTGGAAAGTTGCTGAGATAATTCGCCATATTGTGGCATCTGGAAATTTTTATGTTTATAGAATTACAGGAAGCGCTCCGACCGATCGAAATGAAAATGAAATTTTGCCCGTCACGGCAGAAGACCTTGCATCCCTCTCGAAGCGAGCGCTTCTCGTAGATCAGTCGCTCTTGGAGTGTGAAAAACTCGAAGATATTCAAGTCGAATTCTTGAATCACGAGAAGAAAGTCGTGAAGCGTTGGCGCTCTACGATACTTTCTCAGTCCGTGCATCACGCCACCGAACACCGCGCACAAATCGCATCTGCGTTGGAGGCAAAAGGTTTCACCCCGGTCGATCTTGATGAGCTCGACTTATGGTCTTTTGAATCGGATCAAGGCTAGGGTTAGACTCGACTTATGTGTAGCAAAGTGAAGTGCAATCGATGCGGCAAGTGGACATGGTCTGGTTGTGGCGAACACATCGACGAAGCACTTGCTGGTGTTGCAAAAGACCAGATTTGTACTTGCTAAAGCTCGCCTCTTTCAAGTTTTGTAAGTATTTCATCGGCACGTTCTCTCACTCCATCTAGATCGTCAAGTCGATCTAGCCCACGTACTTGTTGGGCGATTCGATGGTTCCGTTCGAATTTTGAGCGATTGCGGTCTAAGAAATCCCAATAGAGCGTCGTAAACGGACAGGCATTTTCGCCAGTTCGCTTCTTCGGATCGAAGAAGCAACCTTTGCAGTGATTAGTCATACGTGAGATGTAGGCACCGCCTGCGGCATACGGCTTAGTCATCATGATTCCACCGTCAGCGTGAACGCCCATTCCAATCACATTGGGAACCATCACCCAATCTGTGGCGTCGATGAAGACTTCGCGCATCCAATCCAAAAATTGCTGGGGGTTGATTCCCGAAATCAGAGCGAAATTACTCAAGATCATGAGGCGGGGAATGTGGTGAACCCACGAGCGTTCCTGAATATCTGCAACTGTACTTTTGAGGCAATTCATTTTGGTTTTCGAAGGATCGTTAAAAAGTTTAGGTAGGTCAAGATTTGCTTCGAGCTTATTGTGTTCGCGGTATGACTCACCAAGGAACCAATACATTCCATTGACATATTCACGCCAGCCGATGATCTGGCGCACAAAGGCCTCGGCCGACGCGATTGGGATATCACCCTTTGCATATCGCTTCATCGCTGCGGCAATGACTTCAGATGGATGAAGTAAGCCATTATTTATATAAGGACTTAATAGGGAGTGGTGCAGAGCCCAATTCTCCGTAGTCACCGCATCCTCATATGGACCGAAATTCGCAAAGTGATGCTTGAGAAAATTATCGAGTTGCTTTAGAGCACCAGCACGAGTTGTTGCCCAATACTTTTTGGCATCGTATTTGAGTTCTTTCGCTACTTCTTCATCGATAGCGTCGCGCTCATGTGAGAGGTATTTTGGCCATTTATAGTTCTTTGGGGGAGGTAAGCGATTATCTTTATCAAAATTCCATTCGCCACCCTCAGGCTTTGAGCCATTCATAAGTACATTGAGCCGGACTCTTTGTTTTCGATAGAAGTTCTCCATCAGATAAGACTTTTGACCTTGTGCCCATTCGACGAAGAGCGGACGTGGGGTCAAGAAGAAATCGTTTGG
>RFMK01000034.1 GCA_009927705.1 Actinomycetota bacterium
ATTTCATCACTGGCATGCGCAAGCTCTTTAAGAAGTTCAATATCTCCGAGCAGATCTCCTGGGTACTTCATGATGACCTTAGGTTATCGGTTGGGAGCTTGCGGCGAGCAGTCGACGTAGTCCAGCAACGCGGCGCTGTAATTCTGGTCGGCCGGCAATAAAGTCATTTAGGCCACACATCTCTTCATCATGTGAACAGTTCTTTGGACAGAGAGCAATTGCAGGCTGCAGTTCAGCAAAAGAGCTGATAACACGGGATCTATCGATATGTTCAAGGCCGAAAGAACGAACGCCTGGCGTATCGATGATGTACCCACCATTCGGGAGTTCAAAAGAGATTGCACTAGATGAAGTGTGACGTCCACGTCCTGTTGCATCATTAACGTCGCCAGTTGCGCGATGCTCATTCCCAAGTAGGGCATTAACAAGCGTTGATTTACCAACACCTGAATGTCCGATGAGAACTGAAGTTTTGTTTTCTAACTGATGCGATATTGGAGTCAAATCTGCTCCTCGTTGGGTGACGAAAGAAAGCACATCAAGTTCAGAATAAGTTTGCAGAAAACCAGAAGGATTTGTGAGATCTGATTTCGTCATAACGATAATTGGAGTGATTCCTTGATCATAAGCAACCGCTAAGCACCGATCGATGAAACCATGTCTTGGTTCGGGATTAGCAGAAGCAGCAACGATGACCATCTGATCAATGTTCGCGGCGATTGTCTTCTCAAAAGCGCCTGCATCATCGATTGTGCGAGAAAGCGTATTGCGTCGAGGCTGCACCGCAACAATGCGCGCAAGCGAGCCCTCGTTTCCTGACGTATCACCGACCAGATTCACTTTGTCGCCTACAACGACTGCATTCTTACCAAGTTCACGCGCTTTCATTGCATTAACAAGAGTTCCAGTTTCAGTTTTACAGAGAGTCCTACCGCGATCGACCGTTACGACATAAGCGCTGATGGCACTTTTATGCTCGGGGCGATCTTTGCTTCGTGGCCGCGTTGAGCGCGGTGGGCGAATACGAATATCGCTCTCATCAGGTCGGCGTCTAGCCATTCAGTGTCGAACTCCAAA
>RFMK01000008.1 GCA_009927705.1 Actinomycetota bacterium
CGATTTGGCGCGCCATATCGCGGCTCTTTGCAAAGCCTGCGCGATAGATGACGTTATCCAAACGGGTCTCAAGAAGGATCAAAAGGTTTTCACCAGTCTTACCTGTGAGACGGCTTGCTTCGGTGTAGTAGTTACGGAATTGCTTTTCAAGAACACCGTAAATACGTGCGCACTTTTGCTTCTCGCGCATCTGAAGTAGGTACTCAGATTCTTTCGCGCGACCGCGGCCGTGCTGTCCTGGTGGATACGGACGTGACTCAATTGGGCACTTTGGTCCATCGCACTTCGAGCCTTTGAGGAAAAGCTTCACTTTCTCGCGACGGCAGCGCTTGCAATCTGCTCCAAAATAACGGGCCATGTTCTTTCTCCTCTCCTTATACTCGACGTGGTTTTGGTGGACGGCAGCCATTGTGTGCAAGTGGCGTTACATCAGAGATGGCGCCAACTTCCAAACCAGCTGCTTGTAGTGAACGAATTGCAGTTTCGCGACCAGAGCCAGGGCCCTTCACGAAAACATCTACTTTCTTCACGCCATGCTCTTGAGCTTTCTTCGCAGCAGCTTCAGCAGCGAGCTGTGCAGCGAATGGCGTTGATTTACGTGATCCCTTGAAACCAACTTGTCCTGAAGATGCCCAGGAAAGGACCGCTCCGGTTGGGTCAGTGATCGAAACGATCGTGTTATTGAAAGTGCTCTTGATATAGGCATGGCCAAAAGCAACGTTCTTCTTCTCTTTCTTACGTGCTTTTACCTTTGCCTTAGGTGCAGCAGCTGCTGCAGCGGGCTTTGCTTTAGGGGCGGCCATTACTTGGTCTCCTTCTTCTTGCCAGCGATCGCAACGCGTGGACCCTTACGAGTACGTGCATTGGTGTGAGTGCGCTGACCACGAACTGGAAGTCCTTTGCGATGACGGATTCCTTGGTAGCACTGAATTTCAACTTTGCGACGAATGTCGCCTGCGATCTCACGGCGGAGATCACCTTCGATCTTGTAATTAGCTTCGATATATTCACGAAGCTTGATGAGATCGGGTTCTTGTAGATCTTTGACTCGGATATCTGGAGAAACACCAGTCGCAGCAAGAGTTGCTTTTGCGCGG
>RFMK01000155.1 GCA_009927705.1 Actinomycetota bacterium
TGCAAGGCGCCATCGACAAGCGTGGGTCTGCCAACGTTCGTCAGGCCCCCTGATTTTTAGGGAGGTTTATTCGTGTCATCTTTTTCCGTCACCAATGCTGAGTTTGAAACCCGCCAGATCCATGCTGGCCAAGTTCCAGACCCCACGACCGGAGCTCGAGCACTGCCTCTCTACCAAACCACTGCGTATCAATTCCGCGATACAAAACATGCAGCAGATCTCTTCGGTTTGGCAGAGCTAGGCAATATCTACACCCGCATCATGAATCCAACTCAGGATGCAGTCGAACAACGAATCGCATCACTAGAAGGTGGAGTCGCAGCACTCCTAGTTTCATCGGGATCTGCCGCGACCACATTTGCGATTCTCAATGTTGCAGAAGCCGGGGATCACATTGTTTCCTCGCCATCACTGTATGGCGGTACTTACAATTTATTCCACTACACCCTGCCAAAGTTCGGGATTGAAGTAACTTTCGTTGATAATCCTGAAGATCCAGAGAGTTGGAAAAAAGCTGTCCGTCCAAACACCAAAGCATTCTTTGGTGAGACGATTGCAAACCCTAAGAACGATGTCTTAGATATTGCTGCAGTTGCAAAAGTTGCGCATGACCATGGCGTTCCACTCATCGTGGATAACACTGTTGCAACTCCATTCTTGATTCGTCCAATTGAACATGGCGCAGATGTCGTCGTTCACTCCGCAACGAAGTTCCTTTCTGGACACGGAAACGCAGTTGTCGGCGCAATCGTTGATGCTGGAAAGTTTGACTATGCACAATATCCAGATCGCTTCAAGAATTTCAATCAACCAGATCCGAGTTATCACGGCTTGGTTTACGCTCAAGCGCTCGGAGTTGGCTCTGCTTTTGGTGCGAATTTGGCCTACATATTCAAGATTCGCTTGACCTTGCTCCGCGACATCGGCGCTGCGGTTGCGCCTTTCAATGCCTGGTTGCTAGCGCAAGGACTTGAGACTCTCTCACTTCGCATCGAACGCCATGTCGACAACGCGAAAGCGGTCGCAACCTGGCTCGAAAGCCATCCCCAGGTAGAGAAAGTGAACTATGCATCACTTGCTTCCTCACCGTGGAATGCGCTCGCAAAGAAATACTGCCCACGTGGCAGCGGCTCTGTCCTCTCCTTCGAAATTAAAGGTGGCGTAGAAGCTGGAAAGAAGTTCATTGAAGCTTTAAACATCTTCTCTCACGTCGCAAATATTGGCGATGTTCGTTCGTTGGCTATTCATCCAGCATCAACGACGCACTCTCAATTAACCCCAGCCGAACAACTTCAAGCTGGCGTTACTCCAGGACTAGTTCGACTCAGCCTTGGAATTGAAAACATTGCTGATATCAAGTCAGATCTCGAAAAAGCTTTCGCAGCTGCGAAGTAATTTTGATCAGACTTTCATCATGACAATCTCAGATCGCGTCACAGGTGCATGGCTTGAAACCCATGACCCTGGCGCGCGCATCTTCCACAAACTTGGTGATCTGCCTTTGGAATCTGGCGAAGTGCTGCCGGATGTCACAATCGCATACCAAACATGGGGAACACTCAACGCAGATCGATCAAACGCGATCTTGATCAATCATGCGCTGACGGGATGGTCTGATGTTCCTGCTTGGTGGCCAGAAATGGTTGGTCCAGGCTTACCGTTCGACACCGATCACTACTTCATCATCTGTCCAAATGTCATTGGCGGATGCCAAGGAAGTACTGGGCCTTCATCGCTTGCACCCGATGGCAAGCGATGGGGTTCGCGGTTTCCATTTCTCACAGTCCGCGATTTAGTTCGGGCAGAAGTAGAACTTTCCAATCAATTAGGAATTCCGGGGTATGTGCTTGCAGTTGGCCCATCACTCGGTGGAATGCGCTCACTAGAGTGGGCGATCGAACACCCAGATCGAATTGGCGCAATCTGCACGATTGGATCCTCAGCTGTCGCAACCGGCGATCAGATTGGCACGTGGAGTACAGAGATACATGCCATCAAAGCTGATCCATATTTCAATGGCGGGGATTACTATCACCAAGAAGTAGGCCCAGTCGAAGGTATGGGAATCGCCCGAAAAATCGCCCATCTGACCTATCGGACTGAATATGAGATGGATACCCGATTTGGCCGCGATCTTCAGGGAGATGACACTGGTCGATATGCCGTTACTTCATACCTCGATCATCAAGCGCGGAAATTACAACGTCGATTTGATGCCAACACCTACATCGCACTCGAATCAGCGATGATTTCGCACGATATTGGCCGAGATCGTGGGGGAGTTGCTGCCGCGCTGGCAACCGCGCGAGTGCCGATAGTCGTCGTTTCCATCGATACCGATCGACTCTTTCCGCCTCGACTCCAAGAAGAGATTGCAGAACTTACGCCTACAGCCCAGCTCTTGAAGCGAATATCCTCACCTTTTGGTCATGATGGGTTCTTGATTGAAGTGGAGACGGTGGGAGAGATCATCCGCGAATCTCTCGATTTAGCCCACGCCAAGAGGCCATAAACCCGCCTTAATGTGCATTCTGGCCTGTGGACAATTTATAATATAGCCATAGCCAGTTTCCCCGCCGCTGGTGAGTACATCTGACAGATCGTCAGAACAAAGCAAAGGACTATTTCGTGCCTGTATCTCGTGCGCCCAAAAACGCAAGCAAGAAGAGCATTGCAAAAAAGAGCGCCGTAAAGAAGAGCACAACTGCAAAGAAGAGCAGTAACAAAGCTGCGAAGAAAAATTTGAAGAAAGGTCCTCGCCTTTTCCCAACAAAGGCAGAGCTAGAGGCACTCAAGGCTGCAAAAGAAGCAAAGAGCGCGCCGGCGGAGAAGAAGGGTCCACGTCGCTTCCCAACCAAAGCCGAACTAGAAGCCATGAAGGCTGCGCAATCTGGCAGCTCTGGGCCAGCGCCAGTTACAGAGACAACAAAGACTTCAGGAAAGAAATTAGTCGAAAAAATTGATGGTGAAGATGTCGAGCTAGAGGAAGTTGAGCTTGAAGATTTAGAGAAGCTTGTTGCTGAAACGGGAGAAGAGACTCCAGAAGGACAATCTGATGTCCGCGTCGTCAATCTCACCGAAGAAGCAAAGCAAGAAGAAGGTGAATTCACCCTAAAGGATTCTGAAGAAGATGACGCGCCACCACAGACCGTTCTCACTGCGGGTGCAACAGCTGACCCAGTAAAGGATTATTTGAAACAGATTGGCCGCGTTGCACTTCTAAATGCTGAACTTGAAGTTGAGCTAGCAATGCGCATCGAAGCAGGTCTCTTTGCTGAGGAACGTTTGAATGGAAGCGAGAAACTTGATCGTTCTTTGAAGCGGGAATTGGAATGGATTGCCGAGGATGGCAAGCGCGCCAAGAACCATCTCCTGGAAGCAAATCTTCGTCTCGTAGTTTCGCTGGCAAAGCGTTACACCGGCCGCGGAATGCTATTCCTTGATTTGATTCAAGAAGGAAACCTCGGTCTCATCCGCGCAGTCGAGAAGTTCGACTACACGAAGGGCTATAAGTTCTCGACTTACGCCACCTGGTGGATTCGCCAGGCGATTACTCGTGCGATGGCGGATCAAGCTCGCACCATCCGTATTCCAGTCCATATGGTTGAAGTCATCAACAAACTCGCTCGTGTTCAGCGTCAAATGTTGCAAGATCTTGGTCGCGAACCGACTCCAGAAGAGCTCGCAAAAGAACTTGATATGACACCTGAGAAAGTTGTCGAAGTTCAGAAATATGGCCGCGAACCAATCTCACTTCATACTCCACTGGGTGAAGAGGGAGATTCAGAGTTCGGAGATCTCATTGAAGATTCTGAGGCGATTGTTCCTGCCGACGCAGTCTCGTTCACGCTTCTCCAAGAACAACTCCACTCCGTGCTCGATACTCTCTCTGAGCGTGAAGCAGGCGTGGTTGCGATGCGCTTCGGTCTTACTGATGGTCAGCCAAAGACGCTCGATGAAATCGGCAAGGTGTACGGCGTCACTCGCGAACGTATCCGACAGATTGAATCCAAGACGATGTCCAAACTACGACACCCATCGCGATCACAAGTCCTCCGCGATTACCTCGACTAGGAGTAAGAAATGTCTGATCGTCCAAAGATTTACGTAAAACCTAACGGGTCGATTCGCGTCACTGGCGCGGCTGATTTCGTTGATGCAGAAGGAAATGTCATCGAAACTAAAGAGAACTTCTCACTCTGCCGTTGTGGTCATTCCAAAGAGAAACCGTTCTGCGATGGCTCACACCGCGAAGCTGGATTCCAAGCCGAATAACTCGCTCTGGGCTAATCGTTCCACTCAGAGCGTATCGAGCCACACTTTTTCTGATTCGTATGACGTTGCCATCATTGGTGGTGGCTTCTCCGGTTTATGGAGCGCGTATCACTTAAAGAAACTCAATCCCAAACTCTCAATCGTTATTTTTGAAGCGCGTCATTGCGGATTCGGTGCCAGTGGCCGCAACGGTGGTTGGGTATCGTCGGACTACCCCGTCTATCGATCGACGTTAGAAAAACGTTATGGAGTTGATAGAACGAGCGCTCTTTTCCAATCGCTCACAAATGCAATTAATGAACTAGGCACTGTCGCACAATCCATCGCTCCACAAGCAAACTTTGTTAAATCTGGAACAGTGTTGTTTGCCCGAAATCTCGCACAAGAACGTCGTCTCAAGGCAAGCGAAGATGACCTTCATGTATGGAAGAAACCAGACGAATTGCGAGGGATGATCAATGTTTCGCAATTGCGCGGCGGACTCTTTAATTCAGAGTGCGCAACGATCAATCCGATGGGATTGGTTGATGGGCTGGTCAATCATCTCAGATCAATCGGTGTGACGATCTGTGAAGGGGTCTTTGCCTCTCGCGTAGAGGGTGGAGTTCTCGCAAATAGCGCAATGGTGTCGGCCTCGATAGTCATCCAGGCCACAGAAGTCTTTGGCGATCCCGCTCGCGATTTCATTCCGCTCTATTCACTCATGATCGCTACTGAACCGTTGTCAGAGGATTTATGGCGCGAGATCGGCGTTGAATCACGCTTTACTTTTGCTGAAGGCTCACATCTCATCAACTATGCACAACGCACGGCAGATAATCGAATCGCAATTGGCGGACGAGGCGCTACTTATCCCTATGGATCGCGGCTTGTGCCAGCAAAAGAAATGACTGATTACGTTCATGCACACCTACGCGAATTGGTACAGCAATGGTTTCCAGCGCTTCAAAGGATCACTTTTTCTCATGCGTGGGGTGGCGCTGTTGCAATCACTCGAGATTGGGAACCGTATGTTCAGTTCGATGCTAGTTCTGGATTCGGCCGGTTAGGTGGTTATGCCGGCGATGGCGTAACGATGAGTTTCCTGGCGAGCAAGATTCTGGCAAATCTCATCACAGGTAGATCTGAACCCATTACACAATTACATTTCGTCAATCGAAAGATTAGAAAATGGGAACCAGAACCCTTGCGTTACATCGCAGTGAATAGCCTGGTGAAAATGAGCGGAGTTGCAGATAAAGAAGAGGCGAAGACATCGAGACCAAGTTTGGTCTCAAGGATTATTGCGCCGCTGATTCTTCGATAAGGCGAGAAGTCTCGTCATCAATACGAGCTGCTTTCTCGGCGAGACCTTCTTGGTACTTCTTGGCGTGATGACCGCAGAAGAGTAATTCGAATCCATTTGCCATGACGGCGCGTACATACGCTTGAGCACCACAACGATCACAACGATCAAGGGCGTTAAGTGGCGTGGAATCGAGTACTACATTCTCAGTCATGAGAGCCTGCCTTTCGTATCTCGTTTCAGAGTTCTGACTTGTGCCTACTGGAACATCAAACCACCTATGAGTTATTCCCCGCAGGTTAAAAACAAAGTTTTTTCACTTTCACGCCAGAATTTGTGAAATTATCGACAAATTCCCAGCAAGGTCGGCGCGTAATCCAGTCCAGAAATACTTCGGTCGATACCCTTGCGCATCGTGGCAGACGACAATCAAAGCGTTGAAAAATCATATTCCGCCAAAGATCTCTCAGTTCTGGAAGGTCTTGATGCGGTTCGTAAGCGTCCCGGAATGTATATCGGCTCGACCGATGGCCGCGGTCTCATGCACTGCCTCTGGGAAATTATCGATAACGCAGTCGATGAATCTCTTGCCGGATATTGCAAGAAGATCGAAATCAATTTGGAAAAAGATGGCTCGATCGAAGTTCATGATGATGGACGTGGAATCCCGGTAGATAAAGAACCGAAGACTGGTCTTACTGGTGTTGAAGTTGTGATGACGAAACTTCATGCTGGTGGAAAATTCGGCGGAGGTTCCTATGCAGCCACGGGCGGTCTTCATGGTGTCGGCGCTTCCGTAGTGAATGCGCTTGCATCGCGTCTTGATGTTGAAGTAGATCGCGATGGAAAGATTTATTGGATGTCATTTAAACGCGGAGTCGCAGGAATCTTTGATGGCGATGGCCCCAATGCGCCATTCGAACCACAATCTGGCCTTCGCGTTATTGGAAAAGTTTCTTCCAAAGTGACGGGAACTCGCATCAAATGGTGGTCAGATAAACAGATATTCCTCAAAGATGCCCAATATGATCTTGAAGATATCTATACCCGCGCTCGCCAAACCTCGTATTTGGTTCCGGGTCTCACGCTGATTGTTAATGACAATAGAACCAAAGATAAAACTTCCGAAACTTTCTACCATAAAGGTGGAATCTCCGAGTATTGCCATTTCATCCAGCCTGATGAAGCTGTTGGCGATGTAATTCGATTGACCGGTAAAGGCCACTATCAAGAGACAGTTCCTGTATTAGATGAGAAGGGCCATCTCGAACCGAAAGAAGTAGAGCGCGATATGGATGTAGATATCGCGATCAAATGGGGAAATGGTTACGAAACGACGATCCGCTCTTTCGTAAACATCATCGCTACTCCCAAAGGCGGAACTCACGTTCAAGGTTTTGAGCGTGCGCTGACCAAGACTTTCAATGAGTTCCTACGCGCAAAAGGCGTACTTAAGAAGAATGAACAAGATGTCATCAAGGATGACATTGTTGAGGGATTGACTGCAGTTGTTACGGTCCGAATGCAAGAACCACAATTCGAAGGTCAAACTAAGGAAGTCCTAGGTACTCCCGCCGTGACCAAGATCGTCCAACAAGTTGTTTCGGATGAACTTAAGAAATTCTTCACCACCACGAAGCGAATAGATAAAGCAAATGGCTTATTGATACTCGAGAAAGTTGCCAACGCTTCTCGTACTCGTATTTCATCTCGCGCCCATAAAGAGCTACAACGCCGAAAGAACGCACTCGAGAGCTCGTCACTGCCCGCGAAACTCTCTGATTGTCGAAGTGAAGATGTTTCTCGTACTGAGTTATTCATCGTTGAAGGTGAATCAGCCCTCGGTACTACCAAGGCCGCGCGAAATTCTGAGTTCCAAGCAATCCTTCCGCTCAAAGGAAAGATTCTCAACGTCCAGAAAGCTTCGCTCTCTCAGATGCTTGATAACGCAGAATGTGCAGCAATCATCCAAGTTATTGGCGCTGGCTCTGGTAAATCTTTCACAATCGACGATGCGCGATACGGTCGAGTCATCTTGATGTCAGATGCGGATGTTGATGGCGCGCATATTCGCTGCTTGATGTTGACGTTGCTCTATCGCTACATGAAGCCTTTGATTGACGATGGTCGTGTATTTGCGGCAATTCCACCTCTCCATCGCATCGAAGTAATGGGTGGGGGAGGCAAGAAGGGCGAAGTGCACTACACCTACTCAGATGACGAGATGAAGAAGTTATTGGCGGACTTGAAGAAACAAGGTAAGCGCTGGAAAGAGCCCTTACAGCGTTACAAAGGCCTTGGTGAAATGGATGCAGATCAGCTCCGTGAGACCACAATGGACCCTGATCATCGCACCTTGCGACGAATCACCATCAAGGATGCTGCAGCGGCGGAGAAGATGTTCGAGTTATTGATGGGCAATGAAGTAGCGCCGCGCAAAGATTTTATTGCGACGGCAGATATCGATCGCGAAAGAATTGACGCTTAAGCAATCAGAGTACGTCGCGGAGTCGCGTATTTAGCTTCGACTTCACTCAATTCATCAGCAACCTGTTTACGAAGCGCTTCATCGCTCTTCAATAGTGCCGTCAACTTGGCGATCGTTGATTTCAATTCCTTTTGCTCAGATTCCAGTTCAATTTTGGACATCTTTGTGAGTCGACGTAGCGGCATATCCAAAATGTAGGTCGCTTGTTCGTCCGTGAGCTTGAAACTCTTGATCAGCGAGGCTTTTGCTTCATTTGCATCGTCGCTGCCACGAATAATTTTGACCACTTTGTCGATATCGATAATCGCTTTAAGAAGACCGTCAACGAGGTTCAGGCGGGCATTTGCCTTGTCTTTACGGAAATTCGAACGCCGCGTCACGACTTCGATGCGGTGAGAAACAAAGACTTGAAGTAACTCTTTTAGCCCCAAAGTACGTGGCTTTCCATCGACGAGCGCAACGGCGTTGATGGAGAAGGCATCTTCCAACGGGGTTAGCTTGTAGAGGTTCTCGAGAACTTGCTCAGGTTCAAATCCATTCTTGATTTCAATGACGACACGAGTTCCGGATTGACCATCGGTGAGATCAACAATGTCAGAGATTCCCTGGATCTTCTTCGACTTCACAAGATCGCTGATGCGCTCCACGACTTTCTCTGGGCCGATATTGAAAGGTAATTCGGTGATTGTGATGCCTTGCTTGCGGGTCGTAACCTTTCCAACTTCAACTTTGGCGCGGACTTTGAAGGCGCCTTTTCCAGTTTGGTAAGCCTCGACGATTCCTTCTTTTCCGATAATGGTGCCGCCAGTTGGGAAGTCGGGCGCAGGAACAAATTTCATGAGTTGCTTCAAAGTGGCATTGGGATTCTCAATCAGATGCTTGGCAGCAGCAATGACTTCACCGAGGTTATGTGGCGCCATATTTGTAGCCATACCGACCGCAATTCCCGTAGCTCCGTTGACGAGGAGATTAGGGAATGCAGCTGGAAGTACTAGTGGTTCCATGATTTGGCCGTCATAGTTGGCGCCGAAATTAACGGTATCTTCGTCAGCTTCTTCCACCATGAGAAGCGCTGCATTTGCTAAACGCGCTTCTGTGTAACGCATCGCAGCCGGACCCGCATCGAGAGATCCGAAGTTTCCGTGGCCATCAACAAGCGGCAGACGCATCGAAAATGATTGGGCCATGCGAACGAGTGCGTCATAAATCGCACCATCGCCGTGCGGATGCAATTTACCCATCACTTCACCCACCACGCGGGCGCTCTTTACATGCCCTTTATCTGGACGCAATCCCATTTCAGACATCTGGTGCAGGATTCTTCGGTGTACAGGCTTGAGTCCATCACGCGCATCAGGAAGTGCTCGTGAGTAGATGACAGAGTAGGCATATTCCAAAAAGGAGTCAGACATCTCTGATGAGACATCGACATCAACAATTTTGCCGGGGAATTCGCCAGGTTTAGGTCCAACAACTTTTTTATTGGACTTCTTCGCATCTGCCTTTGCCATGGGCGCGATTCTGCCAACTAGAGCGCTATTTACTTGGGATTGACGCTCGGTCTGGCTCCGATAATTGCGACACATCGACGTGCCACTTCATTTCCTGCCTTCATTGATTCTAAAGGATCGTGACTTTCAAGCCAACGCGGTATAAATCCTGCCGCAAATGCATCGCCCGCACCTGTTGTATCAATTGCGGCAATAGCTTCAGTCTTTGATTCCAGCAAAGTGTCACCGCGAAGTTGAGCTATCGCGCCCGAACTTCCAGTTTTTATTACCACCAATGGAACTAGCGAAGTTAATGACTCCAGCGCATCGTTTAATTCACTCTTACCCGCGATAAAACGCGCTTCATCATCATTCATAATCGCAATATCCATGACTGACAGCATTTCTAGAACTCTCTCACGACCGAATGAAGTCATGGTTCCGACCGAGGCTGGATCGAATATCAATGGAATATTCGCTGCTTTGATCATCGAGATCATTCGAAGTACACCCGAGGTTGAGAGTGGGTTGAAAAGTGAATACCCAGATAAAAACGCTGCATCGAATCCAACAAGTGGTGGAAGATTCTTCTCATCAATCCCTGAATTTGCTCCAGAATCAGGGAACATTGTGCGTTCACCTGCGTTATTGACGAGAACTACAACAACACCAGTCTTCTCGTTCGTAAGGAACTCTTTACGATATTCGATACCCCATTGATCAAATTCGGCCGCAATCGCACGTCCTGCTGCATCATTACCCAGGCGACATGAGAAATAAACAGAATGTCCTAAATTTGCGAGCCAGGTTGCAGTGTTTGCTGCGGCCCCACCTCCATGCATGGAAATTTGAGAGGAAGTATCACTACCTACGTGAAGTTCGGTCTGCATCTTTACGATGACATCAAGGGCTGCATCTCCGATACATAGAAAGCGCGACATAATGGTAATTAATGGAGCGCAACAGCGATCTGAGCGGCAAGAGCTGAATTCGATCGAATGATGTCAATGTTCACTCGAAGAGATTCGCCACCCGTATTGGAGTGGAAGTACTCAAGCAAGAAAGGTGTAACTGCTTTTCCACTCACCGATTGGTCTTGGGCTGCCTTGAGTCCCTTGGCAAGAGTCGTCGCATGAAGAACCGGGTCCATTTGTTGCACGACCGGATTTGCAATAACCATACCTGACGAGGTGATTCCAAGTTCTTTCCGCGCAGTCCACATGGCTGCAATTTCCTTGGGGTTTTCGACTCGATATTCCAAATCAAAACCGGAATCGGCAAGATAAAAACCTGGGAAACGGGAAGTTCTATAACCAACAATGGGAACGGAGAGAGTTTCTAGACGCTCAAGTGTTGCGGCAACATCAAGGATTGATTTCGCACCTGCGCTGACGACCATAACGGGGATGTTTGCCAGAGAATGCAAGTCCGCAGATTCGTCCCATGATTCTTGGGCACCACGGTGTACGCCACCTAATCCGCCAGTGGCAAAGATGGAAATACCAGCAAGATGAGCAATATGCGATGTTGCTGCGACTGTTGTTGCTGCGCTGAGTTTCTTCGCTGTAACGATGGGCAAATCGCGAATGGATACTTTAGTTATACCTTCGTCATTGGCGACCCGATCCAATTGGTGAGCATCCAATCCCACGTGGATGGAGCCATCAATGATTGCGATTGTGGCGGGGACTGCTCCGTTCTTCCTGACAATCTCTTCGACTTCAAGGGCAACGCTCTTATTTGTGGGACGTGGCAAGCCATGACTGATAATGGTTGATTCCAGCGCTACGACTGGGAGTTTTTCTTTTAGCGCGCTCGATACTTCATCCGAATAATGGATCATGAGATGGAAGGTTACTGGAAAGATAGGCGAGTGGCCCCATTGTTATCTGACCTTTCTCAATCAGTCTTTGCCACATTAGGAGTACCGGGGACCTCGAATATTCTCAACTTAGATCCCAATGATGCGCGACGAGAGTGCATTCTTCTTATTGATGGCATGGGAATGAATGCCTTGGAACTTGTGGAGCAGACACTGCCGATATTTAGACAATTGAAATTACACACTCAGCTTTCAGCGACATTTCCGTCAACAACATCTTCCTCTCTCACCTCACTTGGTACCGGAGTGCATGTGGGCTCCCATGGCATGGTGGGCTACACGATGAGAGTGCCACATAGCGGATCCCCGGAACGGCTATTGAATGCACTCAAATGGGATGAACGCGTTGATCCTCATTATTGGCAATCTTCACCAACTCTTTTCGAACGAGGTCGTCAATCAGGATTGAACGTTACACATATTGCGGCAAAGCGATATGAAGAGACAGGTTTTACGCGAGCAGCGCTTCGTGGAGCCAATTATCATGGAGTAAATGTCATCGACGAGATGGTAAGCGCAACAATAGAAGCGTTGAAAAATGAAGGTTCATTTGC
>RFMK01000178.1 GCA_009927705.1 Actinomycetota bacterium
TATTTTTCTAGGTAGGCTGAAGGAATGTTGAAAGTCGCACTTACCGGCGGGATTGGCTCTGGAAAGAGCGCTGTCGCGGAGATGTTGGAAGAGTGTGGCGCGATTGTCCTCGATTCAGACCAACTCGCGCGCGATGTCATCGAACGCGGAACGCCCGGTTTTGAAGCGGTCCTCGCCGCATTTGGAGATGCCATTCTCACTGATGGTGAGATCGATCGAGCGAAGTTAGCGAGCATTGTCTTTCAGGATGAGGCAAAACGCAAAGAGTTAGAGAGCATCATTCACCCACTTGTGAGAGATGCGGCTGAGAGCGTGATGAGGAAAGCTCCTTTAGATTCGGTGGTCATAAACCAGATTCCTTTATTAGTAGAAACCAATGGTGCGAAACGTTTCGATTACGTCATCACCGTTTCAGCTTCGGAGCAGACGCGTCGGAGTCGATTGTTGGAACGTGGATTGAAAGATTATGAGATCACCAAGCGGATGCAGGCACAGGTTGATGATGCGGCGCGAGAAGCCATTTCTCATACAGTCCTGAAAAACGAAGGTTCCATCGAAGAGCTCCAACGCACCGTGGAAGAACTCTGGCGTAGCACTCTCAAACCAATGGCCCAAGGTCTATGACGCGAGCCGTCACAACAACTCCACGCGCTAATCGACCCTTTCAGGTCATTAGCGATTTTCAACCTGCCGGTGATCAGCCGGAAGCGATTCGCCAACTCGCTGATCGAGTCAATCGTGGAGAGAAGGACATCGTTCTCTTAGGTGCAACAGGAACTGGTAAATCGGCCACAACTGCGTGGCTTATCGAACAAGTTCAAAGACCTACTTTGGTCTTGGCGCCTAATAAGACTCTAGCTGCGCAGTTAGCAAATGAATTTAGAGAGTTACTTCCCAATAATGTAGTCGAATATTTCGTCTCCTATTACGACTACTACCAACCAGAAGCCTATGTGCCTCAAACGGATACCTTCATAGAGAAGGATTCTTCAGTAAATTCGGAAGTTGAGCGTTTGAGATATTCAGCCACGTACTCACTTCTGACGCGTCGGGATGTCGTGGTGGTTGCGACTGTTTCATGTATCTATGGCCTCGGCACACCGCAGGAATATATCGATCGCATGATTCCTGTGAAAGTAGGAGATTCGATTGATCGAAATGTGCTCTTACGTAAGTTCGTTGATATTCAATATAAGCGAAATGACATGGCATTTGAACGCGGGACGTTCCGAGTACGTGGTGACACGGTAGAGATCATTCCTGTTTATGAAGAGTTAGCGATTCGCATCGAGATGTTTGGCGATGAGATCGAAAGGTTGACCACTCTTCACCCGCTCACAGGAGAAATCGTTAGTGATGTGAAAGAAGTCTTTATCTTCCCAGCTACTCACTATTCAGCAGGACCTGAAACGATGAAGCGTGCCATTAGCGCGATTGAAGAAGAGTTGGCGATACGACTTCAAGAATTAGAGAAACAGAACAAGTTACTCGAAGCTCAACGTCTTCGAATGAGAACGCAATTTGATATTGAGATGATGCTCCAACTTGGTTTCTGCTCAGGGATTGAGAATTACTCCCGGCATATTGATGGTCGCGCGGCTGGGTCGCCACCAAACTGCCTTTTGGATTATTTCCCAGAAGATTTCCTCTGCGTCATTGACGAATCGCACATTACGGTTCCGCAGATTGGTGCGATGCATGAAGGTGACGCATCGCGTAAGCGAACCTTGGTTGAGCACGGTTTTCGTCTACCGAGCGCGCTCGATAATCGCCCTTTAACGTTTAAGGAATTCCTTGAACGAACTCCGCAAAAGGTCTATCTCTCAGCGACTCCGGGGCCTTATGAGATGGAGAAGACCGGGGGAGAGTTTGTCGAACAAGTAATCCGTCCAACCGGGCTAGTCGATCCCAAGATCGTCTTGAAACCTATCAAGAATCAAATCGATGATCTCATGAGTGAAATTCGTATTCGAGCCGAGAAGAACGAACGTACTTTGGTCACCACGCTCACGAAAAAAATGGCCGAAGATCTCACTGATTTCTTTACCGACGCAGGTATTCGAGTTCGCTATTTACACTCAGAAGTCGACACGCTGCGACGCGTGGAACTTCTTCGCGAGCTACGACTTGGCGAATACGACGTGTTGATTGGCATAAATCTCCTCCGCGAAGGACTCGATCTTCCAGAAGTATCACTTGTAGCAATCTTGGATGCAGATAAAGAAGGCTTTTTGCGTTCCACTCGATCCTTAATCCAAACCATTGGTCGCGCGGCGCGAAATGTCTCAGGTGAAGTTCATATGTATGCAGATAACTTGACCGATTCCATGTCTCGAGCCATAGATGAGACTAATCGTCGTCGAGCTAAGCAGATTGCCTACAACGAGGCTCACGGTCTTGATCCGCAGCCGCTACGTAAGAAGATTGCCGATATCACTGACCTGATTGCCCAAGAAAGTGATGACACCACGACGTTGCTCGCGGGGAATAAGAAGCGCGGCATGACTGAAACTCCGGTTGGCGTGCATGCCAAATCGCTCGTAGCCTTGCCTCGAACAGAGCTTCTCGGTCTGATTGATTCACTCACTGAACAGATGCGCAATGCGGCTGCAGAATTGCAGTTTGAGTTGGCGGCTCGTCTACGAGATGAAATTAAAGAGCTGAAGCGTGAGTTGCGAGCTATGGAAGAAGCGGGGATGTGATGAGCGCAGATCGTCTAGTCGTTCGTGGCGCGCGTGAACACAATCTCAAAGAACGTTTCCTTAGATCTGCCGCGCAATGCGATGATCGTCTTTACTGGCCTCTCAGGCTCCGGAAAGTCTTCGCTCGCATTCGACACAATTTTCGCTGAAGGTCAACGTCGGTATGTTGAGTCTCTCTCGGCATATGCCCGACAGTTCTTGGGGCAGATGGATAAGCCGGATGTTGATTTCATCGAAGGTCTTTCGCCTGCAGTCTCTATCGACCAGAAATCCACTAATCGCAATCCTCGTTCAACCGTCGGAACGATCACCGAGGTATATGACTACTTACGTCTGCTCTTCGCGCGTGCCGGAAAACCTCATTGCCCGAACTGCGGTAAAGCAATCACTAAACAGACCCCACAAAACATTGTTGATCAAATTCTCGAACTTCCAGCCGAGACTAAGTTTCAAGTATTGGCTCCCGTTATAAGAGCTCGTAAAGGTGAATTTGTAGATCTTTTCAAAGACCTCCAAGCCCAAGGTTATTCCCGCGCTCGTGTAGATGGCACAACCATCGCTCTAAGCGAAGCGCCAAAATTGAAGAAACAAGAGAAGCACACCATTGAAGTCGTAATCGATCGATTGACCGCGAAACCTGAAGGTAAACAGAGATTGACGGACTCGATCGAAACTGCTTTGAAGTTAGCCAATGGCTTAGTAACACTTGATTTTGTCGATGTAAAAAGCGGGGATAAAGAGAAGACTTTTAGTGAGTTACTCGCTTGTCACGACTGCGGCCTTTCATTCCAAGAGATGGAACCTCGCTCGTTCTCCTTTAACTCTCCATTCGGAGCTTGCCCTGAGTGCACTGGAATTGGCTCCAAACTTGAGGTTGATGAAGATCTGGTCATTCCTGATGACTCACTCTCCATCAATGATGGGGCAATCGCGCCATGGTCCGGTGGGCAATCGGCTGACTATTTCCTTAATCTTCTCGAAGCGCTCGCCAATGATGTGAAATTTTCGATGAACACTCCATGGGTCAAGCTTTCGCAGAAAGCTAAAGATGCGATCTTGAATGGGTATGAATATGAAGTTCATGTTCGCTACAAGAATCGCTACGGCCGTGTTCGTAACTACTCGACTGGATTTGAAGGGGTCATTCCATTTGTTGAACGTCGTCATTCAGAGACCGATAGCGATTACAGCCGAGAGAAATATGAAGCGTACATGCGCGAGACACCTTGTCCTGCATGTAAAGGTTCGCGACTCAAGCCAGAAGTGCTTGCCGTAACGCTTGGCGGAAAGAATATTGCTCAGATTTGTGAGCTTTCGATTGAAGATTGCGCAGTCTTCCTAAAGGAACTCAAACTCGCTTCGCGAGAAGCGAAAATCGCAGAGCGAGTAATGAAAGAAGTGCACGCACGTCTCGGATTCCTTCTCGATGTGGGCTTGGAATATTTAACCTTGGCGCGTCCAGCTGCGACTCTGTCAGGTGGAGAAGCGCAGCGCATACGTCTTGCTACTCAAATAGGTTCTGGACTGGTCGGAGTTCTCTACGTTTTGGATGAACCGAGCATTGGACTTCACCAACGCGATAACAAACGATTGATTGAGACCTTGACGCATCTACGTGATTTGGGCAATACCTTGATTGTTGTTGAGCATGATGAGGAGACGATTCGAACTGCAGATTGGATTGTTGATATCGGTCCGGGCGCAGGAGAACACGGTGGCGAGATCGTGGTCTCAGGAGATTACGAAGCGCTCATCACGTCGAAGAAATCCATAACCGGCGCATATATCTCGGGTAGAACGCAGATTGAAATTCCCAAGAAGCGTCGTGAAATCAATCCAAAGCGCGCATTAACTATTAAAGAAGCTCGCGAAAACAACCTTAAGAATCTCGATGTCACGATCCCACTCGGTGCTTTCGTCGCCGTCACAGGCGTGAGCGGTTCAGGAAAATCTACTCTCGTGAACGACATTCTCTATTCAGTCCTCGCAAATAAATTGAATGGCGCTCGCATCGTTCCCGGTCGCCATCGCACCATCACAGGTATAGATCATCTGGACAAGGTTGTGCATGTGGATCAATCTCCGATTGGCAGGACGCCGCGCTCAAATCCAGCGACATACACCGGAGTCTTCGACAAGATTCGTGCGCTTTTTGCCGAGACTAGTGAAGCGAAAGTTCGCGGATACCAACAAGGACGTTTCTCTTTTAACGTCAAAGGTGGTCGTTGTGAGAATTGTGCTGGCGATGGAACTATCACCATCGAAATGAACTTCTTGCCAGATGTGTATGTTCCTTGTGAAGTCTGCCACGGCGCCCGCTATAACCGGGAGACATTAGAAGTTCATTACAAAGCTAAGACGATCGCCGAAGTTCTCGATATGCCCATCGAGAAAGCCACCGATTTCTTTGAATCAATCCCATCGATTCACCGCTATCTCAAGACGTTATGCGATGTTGGTCTCGGGTATGTACGTCTTGGTCAGTCGGCTCCCACTCTCTCCGGCGGAGAGGCCCAACGCGTCAAACTTGCGACTGAACTACAACGTCGATCGACCGGTCGCACAATCTATGTACTTGATGAACCAACGACCGGTCTTCACTTTGAGGATGTTCGAAAACTACTCATGGTCTTGCAGCGACTCGTTGATACTGGAAATACAGTTGTAGTCATCGAGCACAATATGGATGTCATCAAGTCTGCTGATTGGATTCTCGATTTGGGACCCGAAGGGGGATCTGGTGGCGGAACGCTGGTCGCAGAAGGGACTCCAGAGGCGGTAGCTAAAATCAAGAGCAGCTACACCGGAAAGTTCCTTGCCGAATCTTTAAAGAGATAACTATGGCTGATCCGCTTACGTATCGCCCCACAAACATCCCAGATGAACCCGGGGTCTATCGCTTCTTTGACCATAACGACCAAGTTATCTACGTGGGTAAAGCCCGCTCATTGAAGAATCGTCTTAACTCTTATTTCCAGAAGAACGTTGGCGAGAAGACGTATCGCATGATCCATGCAGCAAACCGCGTTGACTGGACCATTGTTCGTAGCGAGGTTGAAGCGCTGCAACTCGAATTCACCTGGATCAAAGAAGAGAACCCAGCATTTAATGTTCAGTTTAAAGACGATAAGTCTTATCCATTCCTTGCGTTAACAATGGATGAAGTGTTTCCGCGCCTCATGATTACTCGTCGTTCGAAAAGAAAGGGAGTGGTCTACTTCGGACCTTTCGCTCATGCGTGGGCTCTTCGGACTACTTTCGATGTCCTACTGAAATTGTTTCCAGTTCGATCCTGTTCGAATAGTAATTTTGAGCGAGCAGCGCGAATAAAGCGCCCATGCCTCTTAGGCGACATCGGAAAATGTGCGGCTCCATGTGTTGATCGAATCTCCAAAGATGACCACCGAGAACTTGCCAAACGTTTGTCTACATTCATTTCCGATGGCTCTGTGGACATTGTTTCCGAACTCAAAGCGGAAATGGAACGAGCTTCGCTTGCCGAGGAGTTCGAAAGGGCAGGCAAGTTACGTGATCAACTCGCGGCGCTTGAGCGAGCTACTGAGTCGACAGATGCCGCAATCTCGGATTCCATCACAGCTGATTTCGTCGCAATCCATCAAGACATCACTCATGCTGCTGCTTCACTCTTTCGCATCCGAAGTGGTCGAGTGATTGGCTCTAAATCTTGGATGATCGATATCGGAAATCTTCCCGAAGAAACCTCGCTACTCGATGCAACGATCGCGCAGATTTACTCAGAATTTGAACCGGCAAAGGAGATTCTCGTCAATCAGAGTATCGAAGGAGATTCGTTAGCTGAATTCTTATCGGGTCGTCTTGGTTCGAAAGTAGTCGTGCGCCAACCGGAGCGAGGCGAAAAATCTGAATTGCTCGATATGGTCAAGCGAAATGCGAATCAGTCGCTCATCCAATTCTTGAGTAAGCGCGCGAACGATGCTGGAGTAAGCGGTCGCGCCCTCGAAGACTTGGCGACAGCGCTCAACCTGGAAGAATTGCCTCTGCGAATCGAGTGTTTTGATATTTCAAACATTCAAGGTACCTCGGTCGTTGCGTCGATGGTGGTCTTCGAAGATGGCCAGGCTAAGAAGAGCGAATATCGCAGATTCGGTATTGACGATAAGGAAAAATTCGATGACACCCGCGCTATGCACCACGTCATCACCAGACGATTCAAACGATATTTGGCTGAGAAGGATATTGATCTCAACGAGATTGAAGCGAGCGGGGGAGAGAAGCCAAAGTTTGCCTATCCACCTCAACTTGTAATTGTTGATGGAGGGCGTGGCCAAGTGAACGCAGCTGCCCGCGCATTTGCTGAACTAGGGATTACCGATATTGCTTTGGTTGGGTTAGCAAAAAGACTCGAAGAGATCTGGTTTCCAGATCAAAGCTATCCAGTAATCCTGCCGCGACATAGCGAGGCGCTATATCTCGTCCAGCGTATTCGCGATGAGGCGCATAGATTTGCTATCACCTTCCATCGTTCCAAACGTTCTAAATTGATGCTTGAATCTTTACTTGATGAGATTCCTAATCTTGGTGAAGTTCGCAGGCAGGCGTTATTAGAGCATTTTGGTTCAGTTGCATCGTTAAAGAAAGCCTCTATGGATGAGATTGCAGCCGTACCCGGAATTGGACCTAAGAGCGCAGAAAACATCGTACGTGCTGTAACAGAGAGTGAGCTTCAATTTTCGGTTGATACAGCCACGGGTGAGATTCACGAGCGGTAGGGATTCGGATGCTTGACACGCTCGGCATGATGAGCGCATGAACCGCGAAGTCGTCATCATCACCGGCATGAGTGGTGCCGGCCGCTCGACAGTCGCTCACGCGATGGAAGATCACGGTTGGTATGTCATCGATAATCTTCCACCTTCATTACTACTCTCAGTGTGTGACATGACTGAACGGTCGGCGGATTCCATTGCAGTCGTGATTGATGTACGTGGCCGCCAATTCTTTGATGATCTCAATCGATCGTTAGCGGAGCTCGCAGAGCGTGGAATCTCGCGGAAGATCATCTTTGTGGATGCTGCCGATGATGTACTCGTACGTCGTTTTGAATCATCACGTAGACCACATCCGCTCCAAGGAAGTGATCGCATCGTTGATGGAATCGATCGCGAGCGGGAAAAATTGCGTGATCTCCGATCCGGAGCAGATCTTGTAGTTGACTCATCTCAACTCAATGTCCATCAGCTAGAGAAGAAAATCGCCGATCTTTTTGCGGGGGATTCCGGCGCATCGCTGAAAGTGAACGTTCTTTCCTTTGGATACAAGTATGGAATTCCAGTCGATTCGGATTTGGTGATGGATTGTCGGTTCATCCCCAACCCCCATTGGAATCCAGAACTTCGCCCAAAGAATGGATTGGACTCTGACGTAAGTTCTGCCGTTCTCAATGCGGAGAATGTCTCGGAATTTCTTGATCGATATGTGGCACTTTTTCAGAGCATAGGAAATGGATATCTACGCGAAGGCAAGAAGTTTATAACGTTGGCCATTGGTTGTACTGGCGGTAAGCATCGCTCCGTTGCAATCGCTGAAGAATTGGCTCGAAGAATCAATGGTTCACAAATAGATGCTGACCATTCGGTCTTCGCACATGCGATACATCGTGATCTGGGAAGAGAACGTTGACCCAACCAAAAGTTGTCTCACTCGGCGGTGGCCATGGTCTGGCAGCGACTTTGAGATCGCTGCGAAAAATAACCACTGATTTGACTGCGATCGTAACCGTCGCAGATAACGGAGGTTCAAGTGGACGTCTTCGACAAGAGTTTCATTCACTTCCGCCAGGGGATCTTCGCATGGCACTGGCTGCTTTATGCAGTGATGATGAATGGGGTCGAAGTTGGGCCGAGATTATGCAATATCGCTTTACCTCTGCAGGTGAACTCAATGGCCATACGCTCGGCAATCTTCTTTTAACTGCGCTCTGGGATCGCGATGAAGATCCTGTTCAAGGACTTGATCGAGTTGGATCGTTGCTAAAAGTTGTGGGACGCGTTCTGCCGATGGCACTTGAGCCGCTTGATATTGAAGGCGTTTTCAAGACGTGGGAAGGCACTCATGTAGTGCGCGGCCAAAAAGAAGTTGCGGTAGCAAAAGGAACGTTAGAAGACCTGCGCCTCATCCCGGAAAAACCAACTCCAACTCATGAGGGTTTAGCAGCGATTGCAAATGCAGATTTCATAACCCTTGGCCCAGGTTCGTGGTTCTCCAGCGTCCTACCGCATCTTCTTGTAGGAGCACAGCGTGAGGCGATTCAATCATCGTCCGCAAAACGCATCATTGTTCTTAACCTCGATGCGGCTCCACACATGCATGGTGATGAGTTAGCCGGCAGCTCGCCTGCAGATCACCTCCGAGTTTTGCGCAAGTTCGCCCCTTTGATGACGTGCGATATTGCCTTAGTCGATAGTTCGATAGCGGCTCAAGCTACGGTACTTAGTGAACTTGATGAACTTGTGGCCGCCATGGGAGGACGAGTATTTGTGGCAGATCTCGCATCTCATCCTGACCGTAATCATCATGATCCAGAGAAATTATTTTCTGCTTTCAGCCACATTTTCCAATCCGAGATGCTTAGATAACGCTCATGGCAATGACTGCATCGGTTAAAGACGAATTGAGTCGCCTCTCCGTCTCAAAACCATGTTGCCGCAAAGCTGAAGTCTCATCAATCCTTCGATTCGCTGGTGGGCTACATATCTCTGCCGGAAAAATCATGGTGGAAATTGAATTAGATACGGCTCAAGCAGCGCGAAGAATCAGAAAAGATATCGCGGATGTTTATGGTCACGACTCTGATTTAGCGGTCATTAGCGCTGGCGGTTTACGTAAAGGAAGTCGTTATCTCGTGCGCGTCATCAAAGATGGAGATGCGCTTGCTCGACAAACAGGACTTGTTGATTCACATGGTCGCCCCGTTAGGGGATTACCACCACAAGTTGTTTCGGCTGGAATTTGTGATGCCGAATCCGCCTGGCGCGGAGCATTTCTCGCACACGGCTCACTAACGGAGCCTGGCCGTTCCTCTGCTTTAGAAATTACCTGCCCCGGACCCGAAGCCGCGCTTGCACTTGTTGGAGCGGCACGCCGTTTAGGAATTACCGCAAAGGCTCGTGAAGTACGTGGCGTTGATCGAGTAGTCATTCGCGATGGCGACGCGATTGGCGTTCTTTTGACCCGTCTTGGTGCACACGAAAGTGTGATGGCGTGGGAAGAACGTCGAATGCGTCGCGAAGTTCGCGCCACTGCCAACCGTCTTGCGAATTTTGATGATGCAAATCTACGTCGATCTGCTCGTGCTGCTGTGGCTGCATCAGCTCGCGTTCAAAGGGCGATGGAAATTCTTGGTGAAGAGATCCCCGAGCATCTTCGCGAAGCAGGACAACTTCGCATTACTCACGGGCAAGCAAGTCTTGAAGAGTTAGGTTCGCTTTCAACACCTCCCATGACCAAAGACGCCATCGCAGGTCGGATACGTCGCCTTCTTGCAATGGCAGATAAGCGAGCTGCTGAACTGGGAATCCCTGATACAGAAGCGGGACTTTCGCCAGATCTACTGAATTAGTCGATTCATCATCGGCCACTGATAGGATTCACTGAAGTCCACAAAGTCGTGGCGTTCAATTCAGAATCGATTGGTGCGCTATTTCGCGCGCATCTCATGGAGCGTGGTTATTGTGGTCAAAGTTGGAATCAATGGTTTTGGTCGTATCGGTCGTAATTTCTTCCGTGCGGCGCTAGCCTCAAATGCAAATATCGAGATCGTTGCCGTCAATGACCTCACTGATATCGAGACACTTGCTCACCTTCTTAAATATGACTCCATCTTGGGTCGCTTGAATCTGCCAGTAACCCATAACGAAAACTCCATCACAGTTGGCACCAAGACTTTCCGAGTCTTTGCCGAGAAAGATCCTGCCGCGCTGCCATGGGGCTCAGTTGGCGCCGATATCGTCATCGAATCCACTGGTCGCTTCACCAAAGCTTCCGATGCCGCAAAACATATGGTTGGTGGCGCAAAGAAAGTCGTGATTTCTGCTCCGGCAACCGATGAAGATGTAACACTCGTTCTGGGCGTCAATGATTCTGCTTATGATCCGGCGAAACACAACATCATCTCAAATGCTTCCTGCACCACGAACTGCCTCGCACCGATGGCAAAGGTATTGCATGAGAACTTTGGCATTGTTCGTGGCTTCATGACCACCGTCCATGCCTACACAAATGATCAGGTAATCCTCGATTTTCCTCACAAGGATCTTCGTCGTGCTCGCGCTGCAGCCACAAACATCATCCCAACTTCAACGGGCGCAGCTAAGGCGATTGGGCTTGTACTTCCAGAGTTGAAGGGCAAACTCGATGGTTATGCGCTTCGTGTACCCGTCCCAACTGGATCGGTCACAGACCTTACGGTCGAACTATCAAAAGAGGTCACAGCGGCTGACATCAATGCAGCGATGAAGAGGGCGGCAGAAGGTCCGCTCAAGGGAATCTTGTATTACACAGAAGATCCAATTGTCTCCACAGACATCGTCACCGATTCCCATTCATGTATCTTCGATGCGGGAATCACGAAGGCGATTGGCAATCAAGTTAAGGTCGCCGGTTGGTATGACAACGAGTGGGGCTATTCCAATCGCCTCGTCGATCTCATGACCTTCATCGGCAAGAGCCTGTAATTCAGCGCGATTCTCGCAACGAAATAAGGACGAGATAACGATGGTTAAAGAACTCGGCTCTCTTGATGTTCGAGGTAAGCGAGTATTGCTGCGGTGCGATCTCAATGTTCCGTTGAAAGATGATGGGAATGGGAAACGCGTCATTACCGATGATGGGCGTATTCGAGCATCACTGCCAACAATCAATGCTCTCCTTGATGGTGGAGCAACGCTGATTATCACCGCTCACTTGGGTCGCCCCAAAGGAGAACGAAAGCCAGAGTTATCTCTTGCTCCAATTGCAGAAAGATTGGGTTCACTCCTGAATCGCAGCGTGGCATTTGCGCATGACACGGTTGGCCCAGAAGCAGATAGCGCAGTTGCTGCACTGAAGAGCGGAGATGTTCTCCTACTTGAGAATGTTCGTTATGAAGCTGCTGAAACTTCCAAAGATGAGAATGAACGTAAGAAGTTTGCCAGCAAATTAGCGTCCTATGCAGATGTTTATGTAGGGGATGGATTTGGCGCCGTTCATCGCAAGCATGCCTCGGTTTTTGAAGCAGCGGAACTTCTCCCACATGCCGCTGGAACTTTGGTTGCAGCAGAGGTAGATGTTCTGCGAAAACTTACAGAATCACCGCAGCGCCCTTATGGTGTTGTTCTTGGTGGCGCAAAAGTATCGGACAAGATTGGCGTGATCACTAATTTGCTCGACAAAGTGAATATGTTGGCAATTGGCGGGGGAATGGTTTTCACATTTCTGGCAGCACAAGGTAAAGAAATCGGTACATCATTGGTCGAGCACGAATCAATTCCGCTAGTAAAAGAACTTCTTTCTCGTGCCGAGAAGTTGGGCGTCAGAGTGTTACTCCCAACAGACATTGTTGTGGCTCCTTCTTTTGCAAATGAATCTCCAACGACCGTGAATGCGGATTCGATTCCTAAGGATCAGATGGGATTGGATATTGGCCCAGAAAGTGCTCGCGCCTTTGCGCAAGCAATTAAGGAGTGCAAGACGGTATTCTGGAACGGACCAATGGGTGTCTTTGAATTCTCCAACTTTGCTGCCGGCACAAAGGTTGTGGCACAAGCGCTGACCGAGGTTTCCGGATTGTCTGTTGTTGGCGGAGGAGATTCTGCCGCCGCTGTTCGCGCACTTGGTTTCTCTGATTCGCAATTTGGTTATATCTCAACTGGCGGGGGAGCATCCCTGGAATATCTCGAAGGTAAGGAACTTCCTGGCCTAACCGCCCTAAGATAAGAACTCACTTAAGGAGTAGAAATGTCACGTCGTCCGCTCATCGCAGGTAATTGGAAGATGAACCTGAATCATCTAGAAGCCATTGCTGTAACTCAGAAACTTGCTTACTCGCTTGAAGAGCGCGACTTTGATGCAGTTGATGTTGTTGTCTTGCCGCCATTCACAGATATCCGCTCAGTCCAAACTCTCGTTGATGGTGATCGCTTGAAATTGGCTTACGGCGCACAAGATATTTCGCCAGAAAAATCTGGCGCATTTACCGGGGATATCTCCGGTTCTATGTTAAAGAAACTTGATTGCTCCTATGTGGTCGTCGGACACTCTGAGCGTCGCGCTATTCACGGTGAAGATGATTCCCTTGTTAATAAGAAGATTCGAGCCGTGCTTGATAACGAGATGACTCCAATCTTCTGTATCGGCGAAGAACTCTCAATTCGAGAAGCGGGCACACATGTCGAACATGTGCTTTCCCAGGTGCGCGAAGGTCTCAAAGGTTTTCACAAACCAGAACTAAAGAAGATTGTCTTTGCTTACGAACCAGTGTGGGCAATCGGAACTGGAAAGACCGCGACCCCGGATGATGCTCAAGAAGTATGTGCAGCTATCCGTTCTGAACTCATAAAGATTGGCAGTGAAGAAATCGCTGAGAACGCTCGAATTCTCTACGGCGGTTCAGTGAAGTCTGCAAATATCGTGGACATTATGAAACAGCCAGATGTTGATGGCGCTTTAGTGGGTGGAGCTAGCCTTGATCCGGAAGAATTCGCTCGAATCTGTAAGTTCCACCGCGTTATCTAGGGCGCATAGAGCCTAATTCGGGTCCGCAGGCCTGCTTTGGGTAGTATGAGCCCCTTCATCCAGTACATATCTCAAGGAGTTTGTCGTGGCCTTAGCACTATCGATCTTGTTGATCATCACTAGCGTCTTGATGATCCTGCTCGTGCTTCTACATAAAGGTAAAGGCAGTGGACTCTCTGATTTATTTGGCGGCGGAATGTCATCCACGTACGGCGGATCTTCGGTTGTGGAGAAAAATCTCGATCGCATCACCATTATCGTCGGTGGAGTCTGGTTTGCAGCAGTTATTGCTCTTGGTTTGGTTTTGAAGTAAGAGGTAATTTTTCTTCGTAGGGATTTACCAATAGAAGGAGTTCGTCATGGCAGGTGGAAGTGCAATTCGTGGATCGCGCGTCGGCGCTGGTCCTATGGGAGAAGCGGAGCGCGGCGAAGCAATCGCACGCTTCCGAGTCTCATATTGGTGTCTCAATGGCCACGAAACCAAGCCTTCCTTTGCTGAAGATGGCACCGTCGTCGTTCCAGATGAATGGGATTGTCCACGCTGTGGTTTTCCTGCTGGCAGAGACAAGAACAATCCACCTTCTCCAATTAAGAATGAGCCGTACAAGACTCACCTTGCCTATGTAAAAGAGAGACGCACAGAAGCAGAAGCAAAAAAGATTTTGGAAGCAGCGCTCAAAAAACTTCGCGGAGACGACGAAGACTAAAGAGAGCGAGCAGCAGCGAGTAACTCAGAAATCCCGGCTACTCGGTTCTTTAGGTGGAATCGAACAATCGGATATTCGCGCGCAGAGAGCGCCTCGTTATCGCCGAGCGCTTGCGCCATCACAAGCGTTTCAAAACCATAATTCTTGCCTTTGATTGGCCAGGCTTTCTCGCTCACGCCTGTGATTTGAATAAATGATCCAACCCTCGGACCGCCTTTATGGAATTGGCCCGTGGAGTGTAAGAAACGTGGACCCCAACCAAATGTTGTGGGAGTAGTAGACGCTTTTTCTATAAGTGAGCGAAGTTCCATGATCGAATCATCAGCTCCGCGATGGAGATATGCCATCAACGCGATGTAACCAGGTTTATGCGCAAATGCGTGGTGCAGGAAATCTTTAATTGAAGAACCTGAAGTTCCGGCAAAGACTGCAATATTCTCGCTTTCAAAGACCGGCTGGGGAGAGACAACTCCAGAGTTCTTCCATCGCTCAAGAAGAGCACCTGTCTTTTCCTTTGCTTCGGTGACATTGGGTTGATTGAACGGATCGACTTTAAGAAGATAACTCGCAAGGGCAGTTACCCACTCCCAGAATATGAAATGCCCGCCAAGAGAACCTTCAACACTGAAAGAAGAACTGCCATCGAATGTGATGATGGGGTACGAAGCATCATGTGAACTCTCGACGACTACGGGCAAAATTCCTTTTTCATCTTTTCCAGTTGATTCAGCGATAAGTTGCTCAATCCATTCACTAAGCCCCGGCACGTTCGAGCCGCGGTCGCTAAAACCAACGTACTGCATGGAGCTTTCCACCAAGCTTGCAGCAACAATGACAGCGGAGGAATCAGGGTGGGTGAAAGTGCTGGCGGCATCGATCGCATCATCGAGCAGAACGGAAACATCGACTCCAATGAGCGCCGCTGGCGTGAGGCCAAAAGCGCTTAATGCGCTGAAACGTCCACCAACGTTGGGATCAGCATTAACAATTCGCAAACCAGCAGACCTAGCTTGCTGATCCAGAGGTGAGCCAGGGTCCGTGACGACGACAAGATGATTACGCGGATCGAGTCCTTGTTTTTCAAGTTCAGCCTCTACCGCCAATTTCTGGGATGCGGTCTCAATTGTCGATCCAGATTTGGATCCAATGACAAAACACGTTGTCGAAAGATTATGAGAAAGCACGGCTGCAACATGGTCTGGATCGGTGGAATCCAAAACCGTGAGAGATTTTTTGAAAGTCGCAGCAATAACTTCTGGAGCTAAGGATGATCCCCCCATTCCGCAGAGGACAAATTCCTTATGGCCAATCTCGCGAGACCACGCTGAGAGAGCGTCGAGCACAGGAAGTAAATCTCGAGATGTAGATGGAAGGTCGATCCAATTGAGTCGAATGGCAGCTTCCGCTTTTGCTGCATCGCCCCACAACGTCGAATCTTTTGCGGCTAAGCGAGGAGTAATGAGATTGAGGGCTGCAACATTCTCACTCTTAGGGTTGAAACCTTTGATCTTCATCATTGACGCGCAGCAATCTCGACAGCGTTGATGAGCTCCAGCCATGGTTTGATGAATTTCTCGATTCCCTCAGTTTCCAATTTATCGGCCACATCTGAAATATCGATTCCCAATTGCTTGAGATCAGAAAGCACTCTGGTTGCGCTTTCATAATCTTCTTGTGCGGTGTTTCCCCGGAAAGTACCTGAGTCCCGTACAGCGTTGAGGGTTGCCTCTGGCATCGTATTTACTGTCATGGGGGCGACGAGTTCGACGACATACATAGTCGGGTCGTACGAAGGGTCTTTCACTCCGGTTGAGGCCCAGAGTGGGCGTTGAATATTTCCGCCAGATGTAGCCAGCGAATTCCAGCGCGATGACGAGAGCACCTCTTCGAAATGTTTGTACGCTAATCGAGCATTTGCAATTGCGGCTTTACCAAGAAGAGAAGCGGCTTTTGGATCTGAATGAGATGCAAGTCGGGGATCAATTTCTGTATCAACGCGGCTGACGAAGAATGAAGCTACCGAATGAATCTGGGATATGTCGAGTTTGCGAGCAATTCGATCTTCTAATCCTGAGATAAACGCATCTAAGACTGCCCGATACCGCTCAACGGAGAAGATGATGGTTACGTTTACGCTGATTCCTTCGGCGGTCAATCTTTGAATAGCAGGCAATCCTTCTACAGTCGCAGGCACCTTGATCAATACATTCGGGCGCGCAACTTTCTTCCACAATTCGCGCGCTTGGGCGATTGTCCCTTCGGTGTCGCGAGCCAATCGAGGATCGACTTCGATGCTCACCCGGCCGTCAACGCCATTACTTCCTTTGAATACAGGCAAAAAGAGATCACATGCGTGCATTACATCAGCCGTCGTCAATTCTGTGATGATTGATTCAGGGTCATGACCCTGGGAAGCCAAACTCCTTAAATCATCGGAGTAGAGCGAGGATTTAGATATGGAGGCGGAGAAAATCGCAGGATTAGTGGTAACTCCAACAACATGATCATGATTGATGAGCTCTGATAAGTGACGGGCTTTGCCACCTACAATCATGCGTTCACGCGAGAGATCATCGAGCCAAATCGAGGTACCTGCCTCAGATATTGCTCTCAATGATTCACTCATGCTCGGGCCTTTGAGATCGAGTCACGTGCAGCGGCTGCGACTTTTTCTGGTGTAAAACCAAACTCCGAGAAGAGTTTTGAAGCTGAGGCTGATGCACCGAAATGCTCAAGCGAGACTGCAACTCCGCAATCGCCAATCAAATCGCGCCAACCTTGAGCGATGCCAGCTTCAATACTTACTCGAGCTCGCACGTTGGAAGGTAAAACCGACTCACGATAGTTATGGTCTTGAGCGCTAAACCATTCAAGGCATGGGGCGCTGACGACTCTCGCGGAAATACCTTCACTGGCTAACAACTCTGATGCAGCAAGCGCAATAGAAACTTCAGAGCCCGTTGCAATGAGAATGACATCTGGATTGGGTTGAGAATTTAACGAATAGGCGCCGCGCGAAACGAGCGATGCCGAAGCGAACTTTGAGCGATCAATAACTGGAAGATTCTGACGCGAGAGCAGAATTCCAACTGGTCGCTTCCTGATAATGATTTCGCGCCACGCAGCAACAACCTCATTTGCATCAGCGGGACGTATGACATCAAAGTTGGGGATGGCTCGAAGGGCAGCAATATGTTCAACCGGTTGGTGGGTTGGCCCATCTTCGCCTAGTCCGATTGAGTCATGTGTCCATACGTATGTAACCGGAAGATTCATTAACGCAGAAAGTCGGACAGCGCCGCGCATGTAGTCACTGAAGACGAGGAAGGTTCCGCCGAATGGTCGTACCAATCCGTGAAGCGACATTCCATTGAGAATCGAGCCCATGGCATGTTCGCGAATACCAAAGTGAATGGTGCGTCCGTAAGGGTTCGCATGTTTCATTGACGATGAGGCTGGAAGGAAGGATTCGCCCTCTTCGATGGTGGTGTTATTGCTATCTGCCAAATCTGAAGAACCACCGAACATCTCTGGAAGTGTGCGAGCTAAGGCATTGATGGCGTCGCCAGATGCCTTACGAGTGGCAACTTCCTTATCAGGGGAGAAAGTGGGCAGATTTGAATCCCAACCAGTAGGTAACTGGCCCTCAACTAAGCGTTTCAACAAAGCAGCCTTATCGGCCTGCGTTGATTTCCAGGTTTCGAAACCTTTGTTCCAATCCGCACGTAGATCTTGTCCGCGCGCTGCAACCTTTCCAACATGGCTTGCAATCTCAGTTGGAAAGAAGAAATCTTCAGCCGGTAATCCCAATTCCTTTTTTGTCGCTGCAACTTCATCTGCTCCAAGTGCGGAACCATGCGACTTCGCAGTATTGCGCGCTTTTGGTGCGGGCCATGCAATCACAGTCTTAAGTCGAATCAAAGTTGGTTTGCTGGTCATCGCAACCGCTTCTTCCATTGCAGATTCCAGAGCATCGCGATCGACATCTCCATTGGATCGCGCGGCGACTTCAATGACATGCCAACCGTATGCGCGATAACGCGCAGAGACATCTTCGGTGAATGCATAATGAGTGTCACCTTCGATGGAGATTCGATTATCGTCATAGATTACTTTGAGATTTCCTAGCGCTTGCGTTCCGGCAAGTGATGAAGCTTCGGTACTTACACCTTCTTGCAAATCTCCATCGCTACAAATAACCCAGATGTTGTGATCAAATGGACTAGCGCCCCACGCGGCATCAGGATCAAGTAATCCACGTTCGTAACGAGATGCCATCGCCATGCCAACAGCATTTGCTACACCTTGACCAAGGGGGCCAGTCGTTGTTTCAACTCCTGCAGTATGTCCATACTCTGGATGGCCAGGAGTTAACGAGCCCCAGGTACGAAAAGCTTTGAGGTCATCGATGCTCAATCCATATCCACTAAAAAGCAATTGAATATAGAGAGTAAGCGATGAGTGTCCGCATGAAAGTACGAAGCGATCTCTTCCAATCCATTGCGGATCACTGGGATCGTGCCGAAGAAAGCGCTGGAACAAGGTGTACGCGACAGGCGCAAGGGACATCGCAGTGCCGGGATGACCATTTCCAACTTTTTGTACGGCATCCATTGCGAGCGCTCGAGCTATGGAAACTGCCTTGTCGTCGAGTTCGCCCCAGGGCACTTTAGTTGGATACATCAGGTCCCTTTCCGAGCGACGAGATTACCTGTAATCGCTAAGTTCCATGCGAAAAGCCACACGAGGATTGCGCCAATGAGATGTGCGCCGACAATAAGTTCCGGAAGTCCCGTGAAGTATTGGACATATCCGATTGCACCTTGTGCCAACGCGACAATAAGAAACTGCTGAGATAGCGGGCTAAGTCGAGATCGCGTCGCTTCGCTTTCGCCAAGCTTGATTGCAATTACGAGTGCGACTGTGACTCCAAGAAGCGCGATCACCAAATCAGCATGAATCCACGCCATCATCTTTGAATCTAGATTAAATCTTTCAGCAGTTGAATCACCAGCATGCGGTCCGCTGCCAGTCACGATGGTGCCCATGAAGAGCACTGCAATTGTCAGCAAGAGATGCGCGCGCATGAGATTGCGAACCAGGGGGATTGGCGCAATTGTGGTGGGCGTTTTTGCATGGGCGCGTTGGCGTAGAGACAAAGCGCCAGCAATGAGGACAATCGAGAGCAAGAAATGTGCTGCGACGGTGGCAGGGTTGAGTCCGGTAAGTACCGTGATTCCACCAAGAACGCCCTGCGCCAAAATGCCAATGATTTGAAAAGCGCCAAGGCGACGAAGGTGTCGCGCTCCTGATTTCAGAATGAACGCCATCAATGCGAGCGCATTGAGAAGAAGTATGAAAGTAAGCAATCGATTTCCGAATTCAATCCATGCATGCAATGGCGCTTCGGGTTGATCAGGTGTTGGAGTGTAAGAACCAGGCGTGCATTCCGGCCAGGTTGAACATCCCAGCCCTGAGCCGGTAATACGAACAGCTCCACCGGTTACGACAATCGCAGATTGAGTGAAGACCATGAGCGAGGAGAGTTTCCAGAGTGCGGTTTTCATCTTCTCGGCCACAGGCGTGAGCCTAGTTATGGCTATCGGGTCAGGTCAGGACTGACGATGGGATTCCGACCACATGCTCGAAGTGGCGCCTAAGTCCGAATTACGAAACAATACTGTTGTGAAATCCGCCGCTCCGACCGAGGACCTACGTACCCGTGACCAGGTCGCCCGAACGATCCTTGAGTCTGGACCATCGACCGCCGTCGACTTAGCTGAACGCCTTGGGCTAACACCTGCCGGGATTCGTCGCCATCTCGATTCCCTGGTTCTGGAAGGGATTCTGGAGGAGCGCGAACCCCACATTCGCAGCTCTCGAGGTCGCGGTCGACCATCAAAAGTCTTCGTCATGAGCGACACAGGTCGGGAGAGATTTGAACATTCTTACGATGACTTAGCAGTTTCTGCTTTGAAATATATTGCAGCAAATAGCGGGGAGCATCTCGTGACTGGTTTTGCTCGCCATCGCGCGGAAGAAATTGTTCGGCGTTCTCACGATCGCATTGGTAATTCCAAGGATTCCATAACCGGTCTTGCTGAGTTCCTCAGCGAGGAGGGATATGCCGCAAATACTCATGCTCACGGAATTGGAATCGAATTGTGCCAACACCATTGTCCGATCGCACACGTCGCAGCCGAATTCCCTCAACTATGTGAAGAAGAAACCGCAGCCTTCTCCAAAATTCTTGGAACGCATGTCCAACGTTTGGCGACGATCGCACATGGCGATGGCGTCTGCACAACTTTCATCCCCACCAAAGATGTACCTCAATCAAACGCACCACTACGTAAGAGAAAGATGAGCAAACGATGAGCCAGACTGCACATCCCGAACTCGAAGGCATTGGAAAATATGAATACGGCTGGTCCGATAAGGATGTTGCCGGCGCAAACGTCAAGCGCGGCCTCAACGAGGACGTAGTTCGAGACATTTCTGGCAAGAAGAACGAGCCGCAATGGATGCTCGACCTTCGTTTGAAAGGTCTTTCGCTCTTCGACAAGAAGCCGCTTCCAAATTGGGGTTCAGATCTCTCCGATATCAAGTTCGACACCATCAAGTACTTCGTGCGTTCGACTGAGAAGCAAGCGACATCATGGGAAGAACTCCCAGAGGACATCAAGAACACATACGACCGACTAGGTATCCCGGAAGCTGAAAAGCAGCGCCTAGTAGCGGGTGTTGCCGCTCAGTATGAATCGGAAGTTGTTTACCACTCGATTCGTGAAGATCTCGAGAAACAAGGCGTCATCTTCCTAGATACCGATACTGGACTTCGCGAACACGAAGATATTTTCAAGGAGTTTTTCGGTTCTGTTATTCCGGTAGGCGATAACAAGTTTGCCGCTCTCAATACGGCTGTCTGGTCTGGTGGATCATTTGTCTACGTTCCAAAAGGCGTCCATGTAGAGATTCCACTTCAAGCATATTTCCGAATCAACACGGAGAACATGGGTCAATTCGAACGCACCTTGATCATTGCTGATGAAGGTTCCTACGTTCATTATGTTGAGGGTTGTACTGCGCCGATTTATTCCTCTGACTCATTGCACTCGGCTGTTGTTGAGATCATTGTTCGTAAGAACGCACGCGTTCGTTACACAACTATTCAGAATTGGTCCAACAACGTCTATAACTTGGTAACTAAACGTGCGACGTGTGCTGAAGGCGCAACCATGGAGTGGATTGATGGCAACATCGGATCGAAAGTCACCATGAAATACCCAGCAGTCTTCATGATGGGTCCTCATGCAAAAGGCGAGACTCTCTCAATCGCATTCGCTGGTGAAGGTCAACATCAAGATGCGGGCGCGAAAATGGTTCACGCTGCACCTCACACATCTTCCACCATCATTTCAAAATCGGTTGCACGTGGGGGAGGACGCACCTCGTATCGCGGACTTGTCCAAGTCCAAGAAGGCGCGCACCACTCAAAGAGCACCGTTAAATGCGATGCGCTTCTTGTCGACACAATTTCGCGTTCAGATACATATCCCTATGTTGATGTTCGTGAAGACGATGTTTCTATGGGCCACGAAGCCACAGTCTCCAAGATCTCCGACGATCAACTTTTCTACCTCATGTCTCGTGGACTTTCGGAAGATGAAGCTATGGCGATGATCGTTCGAGGATTTATTGAACCGATTGCCCGTGAATTGCCTATGGAGTATGCCCTCGAGCTCAATCGCTTAATCGAACTCCAAATGGAAGGGGCGGTTGGTTAATGTCAGTGTTACCAACAAATTACCTCACTCCTACGGGTCGAGAAGAAGCATGGCGGTTCACGCCACTCAAGCGCATTGCAGGTCTTCATGATCCGGCGACGAACGTTGCGGATCGAATCTCGATTGCCCTGAGCGGAGCGATACGGCCTGGCTTTAGCATCGATAAAGTTAAAGCAACGGACCTTCCTGCGAAGTCATCAACAGACGATGCAGTAGTTCAACGCGTGCGCGCAGTCGTTTCTGAAGTTACGCATCTTCAGATCGCCAAGGAAGCGCTTGTTTCAGAGCCAATTATTTTGACTCGTAGCACCGGAAATCAATCAGAGTTCTCGCGCACTGTCATTACTGCTGGCGCACATAGCAAAGCGACAGTCATAGTGGAAAACTCCGGAAACGCAACTCTTGGTGAAGAAATCGAAATTCGTTTAGAAGCAGGATCGAATCTCACCTTCATTACTCTGCAGGAGTGGAGCGAGAATTCTGTTCATCTTGGTCGTCATCATGCCATCGTGGGACGAGATGCAACTTTTAATTCCATCACCGTCACGGTTGGTGGGTCACTCGTGCGCCTGCTTCCCACTGTTGAATATTCAGATCAAGGTGGAAGTGCTGAGTTACTTGGACTTTACTTCGCCACCGATGGCCAACATCTTGAACACCGGGTGCATGTCGAACATGGCATTCCCAATGCAAAATCTCGCGTTACATACAAAGGCGTCCTAGCCGGAGACCAGGCGAGAACTGTATGGATTGGCGATGTATTCATTCGCGGAAATGCTGAAGGCACCGATACTTATGAACTCAATAAGAATCTCTTGCTCACAGATGGCGCTCGCGCTGATTCAGTCCCGAATTTGGAGATTGAAACGGGCGAGATCGTCGGTGCAGGACATGCCAGCACCACTGGTCGTTTTGATGACGAACAACTCTTCTATTTGATGTCCCGCGGGATCCCTATGGCAGATGCTCGACGCCTTGTAATTCGCGGATTCTTCACTGAGATCATTAACAAGATCGGCATTGAAGAAATCGAAGATCGCTTGATGTCGAGAATTGACACTCAGCTCGAAAGAGTTGGAGCATAGATGTCATCCACACAGATTGCTTTCTCGGCTCTTGCCGAAGGGAAGCCCCAGAAAATATCGCTTGGCAACAAAGATGTCTGCGTTGCCCGTATCGGCGAAGAAGTATTCGCCGTTGCAGATATGTGTACTCATTCCGAAGCATCACTTTCTGAAGGCGATATCAGTAATTACAAGATTGAATGCTGGCTCCATGGCGCGGAATTCGATCTTCGCACTGGTGAGGCAATGACTCCTCCAGCAGTAGAAGCACTTGAAACATTCGAAGTACGTCGTGATGGAGATACTGTCACGATTTCCCAGAAATAGAACGTCTAGGAGAAGAATAAATGTCACAGCTCGTCATCAAGAATCTTCAGGTCGGAGTCGAAACCGAATCTGGAATGACAGAAATCCTCCGCGGCGTTGACCTCACGATCAACTCTGGCGAAGTTCACGCAATCATGGGACCAAATGGCTCAGGTAAATCAACGCTGGCTTACTCCATTGCGGGACATCCGAAGTACACCATCACAGGTGGTAGCGTCACTCTCGACGGCGCAGATGTATTGGAAATGAGCGTTGATGAACGCGCCAAAGCAGGTCTATTTCTGGCGATGCAATATCCCGTCGAAGTACCTGGCGTCTCAGTAGCAAATTTCTTGCGCACCGCCGCAACTGCGTTGCGTGGCGAAGCGCCAAAAGTCCGTACCTGGGTTGGTGAGGTCAAGGAAGCTATGGGCAAACTTGCCATGGATCCAGCTTTCTCCGAGCGCAACGTCAATGAAGGATTCTCAGGCGGCGAGAAAAAGCGACATGAGATTCTTCAGATGGAACTTCTGAAGCCAAAGATTGCGATTCTGGATGAGACAGATTCTGGTCTTGATGTCGATGCTCTCCGCATTGTTTCTGAAGGTGTCAATCGGGTGAAGGCAGATCAGAACCTTGGCATCATGCTTATTACTCACTACACCCGCATCTTGCGCTATATCAAGCCTGACTTCGTACACGTATTTGCTGGTGGAAAGATTGTCGAAGAAGGCGGACCTGAACTCGCAGAACGTTTGGAAGAGAAGGGCTACGCGCAATACGTGAAAGCGTAATTGCTCGTCACAGTGGCTTCACTAGATATCTCGTCGATCAAGCGCGATTTCCCAATACTGTCGCGCAAGATCCGCGAGAATAATCGCTTGGTTTATCTTGATAGCGGAGCGACATCTCAGAAGCCAAACTCAGTGCTCGACGCTGAACGTGATTTCTATACGCAACATAATGCTGCAGCTCATCGAGGCGCCCACCAACTAGCGGAAGAAGCAACTGAGCTTTACGAAGGTGCGCGCGAGAAAGTTGCTTCCTTTATTGGAGCAGATGTTGATGAAGTTATCTTTACAAAATCAGCGACCGAGAGCATCAATGCCATCGCATACTCGATGGGTAATGCCCAATCTGGCTCTCGCTTCCACATTTCTCGCGGTGATCGCATTGTCGTGTCGGAGATGGAACATCATGCGAATCTGATTCCCTGGCAAGAACTAGCGAGGCGCACGGGCGCTGAACTCGTCTGGTTTAAGGTAACTGACGATGGAAGATTGGATCTAACCAATCTTTCTGAGCTCATTAATTCTCGAACAAAGATTGTTGCGTTAACTCACCAATCCAATGTCTTAGGAACAATTAACCCATTGGAAGATATTGTTAAACGGACTCATGAAGTCGGCGCGCTATTTGTGCTTGACGCCTGTCAATCAGTACCGCATTACAAGGTCAACGTCAAATCACTCGATATTGATTTCATCGCCTTCTCTGGCCACAAGATGCTAGGCCCAACTGGTGTGGGAATTCTCTGGGGACGAAAAGAATTACTGGACGAGATGCCACCATTTCTCACTGGCGGTTCCATGATTGAAACCGTAACCATGGAGTCAGCAACATATCTCGATGCACCGAAACGTTTTGAAGCCGGCGTTCCAAACATGGCGCAAGCAGTTGGCTTGGGTGCGGCTGTTGATTATTTATCTGCAATCGGACTGGATGTTATCCATTCCCATGAAACCGAATTAACGCGAGCAGCGATCTCAGGGCTACGGACCATCGCTGGTCTGACCATCATCGGTCCAACTGATATGACATTGCGTGGGGGAGTCGTATCGTTTGCAATCGAAGGAATACATCCTCATGATCTTGGTCAAGCGCTCGACAGTTATGGAATCGCCGTGCGGACAGGACATCATTGTGCGTGGCCGTTGATGAGACGATTCAAGACAGTTGCCACCACGCGCGCATCTTTCTATCTCTACAACGATCTCGATGATGTAAATGCGCTCGTCGATGGCGTGGAACGCGCTCGAAAGTACTTTGTGGAGCGCTGATGGAACTCGACTCTTTGTATCAGGAAGTGATCTTGGAGCATTACAAAAGGCCGCTTCATAAGTCACTGAAAGCCAACCCAACAATTCAAGTCCAGCACATCAATACTTCATGTGGCGATGAGATAACGCTCAATCTTCATACTGACGGCACAGTCATTCAAGACATTACCTGGGATGGGATTGGTTGTTCCATTTCTCAAGCGAGCACCTCTGTTGTTTCGGATTTGGTGCGTGGAAAAAGTGTCGGGGAAGCACTGGCGACCATTGATGCATTTCAAGCCATGATCCAGAGCAAAGGCGCGGACACTGGGAATGAGGATGTACTCGGAGACGGAGTCGCCTTCGCTGGCGTCGCAAAGTTCCCGGCTCGAGTAAAATGTGCACTCTTGGGATGGATGGCAACAAAAGATGCAATCTCCCAATCACAATCGAAAAACGAGAGATAGGCAGAATATGGCGACTTCACTAGATGATGTAACGGAAGCCATGAAAGATGTCATCGACCCAGAACTTGGGATCAATGTTGTTGATCTCGGTTTGATTTATGACGTCTCCGTCGATGAATCGAATGTCGCAGTCCTTGATATGACTTTGACTTCAGCAGCCTGTCCACTTCAAGATGTCATTGAAGATCAAACCCGCTCAGTTCTTCAAGATCTCGTATCTGATGTGAAGATCAATTGGGTATGGATGCCGCCTTGGGGTCCAGACAAAATCACTGATGACGGTCGCGAACAGCTCCGCGCTATCGGATTCACCGTTTGATTCTCTTCAACTACTTCTCCAAGCACTAAGGTAAATCCATGTCCCAACATGCGATGTGGATGTCGTTTCGTTCCCTCACGCAGGATCAATCAGTTAAGGATCAAAAGCTCAAGCCTGGAACCGTTAAACGTATTGCTTATTATGCCTTGCCTTATAAGAATTCTTTAATTCTCTTTCTCATCACTGTAGTTATTGATGCGCTCTTAGTTGTCTCAACGCCATTACTCTTGCGGAAATTGATTGATGAGGGCGTCGTTCCTGGTGACTGCAACCTGGTAACCCGTCTTGCTCTCCTTGTAGGTCTCATCGCTTTAGGTGACGCGCTGGTGAGCATGATCGGAAGATGGTTTTCGGCACGAATTGGCGAAGGTCTTATTTTTGATCTGCGAACCCAGGTATTCACCCATATCCAAAAACAATCGATTGCTTTCTTCACTCGTACTCAAACAGGAGCCTTGATTTCGCGAATTAATTCCGATGTCATTGGCGCCCAACAAGCTTTCACCACAACGCTTTCCGGAGTTATCAGTAACTTGTTGAGTTTGACTCTCGTAATCGGAACCATGCTCATACTTTCCTGGCAGATAACTATCGTTGCTCTGCTACTACTCCCAGCTTTCTTGTTTCCAACGAAATGGGTAGGAAGAAAGCTGCAGAAACTCACTCGAGATTCCTTCAACCTCAATGCCGAAATGTCGGCAACGATGACTGAGCGATTCAATGTCTCCGGAGCGCTTCTGGTCTCGCTGTACGGCAACTTATCGAAAGAGAATTCTTACTTCTCTACAAGGGCTCGAAAAGTTGCCGACATCGGAATAACGATTGCTCTCCTGAATCGAATTTTCTTTATCGCCCTTACTTCCATCGCTGCCGTCGCAACGGCATTTGCTTATGGCGTAGGTGGTCATCTCACCATCAATAAAGAAATAACGCTAGGTACGCTTTTGGCGATTACAGCTCTACTGGCTCGACTCTATGGACCGTTGACTGCGCTTTCCAATGTCCGCGTTGATGTGATGACTGCACTTGTTTCCTTTGAGCGCGTATTTGAAGTTCTCGACCTCACGCCCATGGTGCGCGATAAAGAGAATGCAAAAACCATCGCGGATGGACCGCTCAGCATTCAATTCGCAGATGTTCGATTCTCGTACCCACGAGCTGAAGAGATCTCGCTAGCTTCGCTTGAGGCAGTTGCAAAACCCGAGACAATTCAAAGCGGCGAGATTCTTAAAGGAATTTCTTTTGATGTTCCATCGGGAACCATGACTGCACTTGTTGGATCATCAGGCGCGGGAAAGACCACCATTAGCGCACTTCTGCCGCGGCTCTACGATGTCACGTCGGGATCTATTTCCATATGTGGCGAAGATATTCGTGAACTGACCATTGAATCGCTACGTCAGTCCATTGGAATAGTGACGCAAGATGCACATATGTTCCATGACACGATTGCCGCAAATTTACTTTACGCCAAGGCTGATGCGACAGATCTCGAGATGGAATCCGCATGCAAAGCGGCGCAGATCTGGGAGCTCATTTCATCGTTACCAAACGGGTTCGACACTGTTGTAGGAGAGCGTGGTCACAGGCTCTCCGGCGGTGAGAAGCAACGATTGGCAATTGCTCGTCTATTACTGAAAGCGCCACGAATAGTTATCCTGGATGAGGCAACTGCGCATTTAGATTCTGAGAATGAAGCCCTGGTGCAAGAAGCGTTATCAACTGCACTGAAGGAGCGTACAAGTATTGTGATCGCTCATCGACTTTCGACTGTGCGAGCGGCCAATCAGATACTTGTGCTTGATGAAGGTCAGATAAAAGAGCGAGGTAGCCATGATGAGCTCATTGCTTTGAATGGAATCTATGCCGACCTTTACCAACGTCAAAGTTTTGCTGGTTGATTCTTTCGATCTTCGCGAATTACCAAGTACCACGCGAAAACGACAAGAAAAATGAATAGCACCCATTGAAATGAATAGGCCAGATGGGGCCCATCGCTGAGTTCGGGGAGCAGTGTTGGAACTAAAGGCTTGAAGGAAGTGTTAGACGAATCGATGAGATCGAAATAAACCGGCTCAGTTTGGATTGCTTGCTCTTTGTTCCATGTCTGTAATTGCGAGGAGGCCTTTCCAGGCAACGCGATCACACTCCCGCGAACTTGTGATTCTAGATTTTCAATTCGAGCATAAGCGGTAATTTGAACTTTCTCACTTGTTACTGGTTGGACCACAGGGGGAGTCATAGCATCTTTTCCGGCGATGACCCATCCGCGGTCTACCCAATACTTCTTACCATTATCGCTAGCGAAGAGGGTGAGAACTCCAAATCCATACTTGCCTTCGTGGTATCTATTGCGGATGAGAATCTCTTTTTCGGGAGCAAATGAACCCGTAAGAGAGATCTTGCGAAATGCAATCTCGGCTGGTTTGAGAGTTCGAAGAGACACCTCATCGAGCGTTGGTAATGCAATGTTCTTCTTGATCAATTCATTATTCGTATGTCGAACTTGGTAGCGATCAAATTGCCATAAGG
>RFMK01000006.1 GCA_009927705.1 Actinomycetota bacterium
CCGGGGTAGAGCTTGACGGGAAGGTTTGCGACATTGGAGAGCTCGAGTGTGATGTGGCCGCTAAATCCTGGATCGATGAAACCTGCGGTGGAATGTGTGAGGAGACCGAGACGTCCCAGAGATGACTTTCCTTCGAGGCGACCCGCAATGTCTTCCGGAAGTGTGATGACTTCATAAGTAGAAGCAAGAACGAATTCGCCTGGGTGCAGAATGAAGAAATCATCGGGAGCGACGGCGACTTCACGAGTGAGGTCGGGTTGTTCGATCGATGGATCGATAACTTCGTAGCGATGGTTTTCAAAGACGCGGAAGAAGCGATCGAGGCGGACATCGACCGAGGAGGGTTGGATCATCTTCTGGTCGAAGGGCTCGACCTGGACTCGGCCGGCCTTGATTTCGGCGGCGATATCGCGGTCGCTGAGCAACATAGGGGCGACCTTACACGCTGGGTGAGCCTGTGTTGCGTAAGTTACTGGCCAGTAGCATTCTTGGCTTATGGGCCACTACATAGCAAATCTGCGCGATATCGAATTCTGTCTCTTCGACCTCCTCGATCGTGAGTCGATCCTCGGCAAAGGAATTTATGCCGACGTTGATCGCGCGACCGCGATGGGAATGCTTGAGGAAGTTAAGAGATTGTGTGAGAACGATCTTGCCGCATCATTTATTGACGGCGATCGCATCGGAACAGATTTCAACAAAGCAACTGGTGATGTGAAGGTCCCTGAAAGTTTCAAGAAGTCATATCGCGCATATGTTGATGGCGGATGGGGAATGGTTGATGTTCCTGCCGAACTTGGTGGAACAGAGATTCCTCCATCGGTGCGTTGGGCGATTGCAGAGATGGTTTTGGGTTCAAATCCTGCGATACATATCTATGCATCTGGTTTTGCGTTCGCGCATGTTGCGCATGTTCTCGGTGATGAACGCCAGAAGAAATTGGCGAAGCACATGGTCGAGAAACAATGGGGTGCGACGATGATGTTGACTGAACCTGATGCAGGTTCGGATGTCGGCGCTGGTCGATCCAAGGCAGTCAAGCAAGCAGATGGAACATGGCATATCACTGGAACGAAGCGGTTCATTACTTCCGGCGACGCAGATTTGTTTGAAAATATC
>RFMK01000005.1 GCA_009927705.1 Actinomycetota bacterium
TTTCTTCATGCCAAGATGCGCTCGTGAATCAACGCGCATATTTCGCAACCGGATGTTTCTGGGGCGCTGAACGTCGCTTCTGGAATCTGCCAGGAGTCATCTCTACTTCTGTTGGGTACATGGGTGGAACTCGCCCATCTCCGTCTTATGAACAAGTCTGCACTGGTACGACCAATCATGCTGAAACTGTTGAAGTTGTTTACGATCCTTCGCAAATCTCTTACCAACGTCTACTCCAAGAGTTCTGGACCATGCATGATCCGACATCCTTAAACAAGCAGGGTGGCGATATTGGCACCCAATATCGAAGTGCCATTTTTACGACAAGTGATGAACAGATGATTGATGCAATTAACACTCGCGAAATCTATAACGATGAGTTGCAACGTCAAGGTTACAACGACATCGTCACAGAGATTCAAGAAGCGGCTCCGCACACATATTGGTTAGCGGAGGAATATCACCAGCGATATTTAGAAAAGAATCCCAATGGCTATGACTGTCATTCAACTACGGGAGTTCCATTCCCGGTCATGAAATAGTTTGTAATCCCTAGTTATGTTCGAGAGGTAACTATGCAACCAGGCTCAGATCTCCCAAAAATCAATCCTGCGACAGGAAAGCCATTTCCAGTCCAACTTGATGATCAGAAACTCAAGAGCGAATTGGACCCACTTTCTTTCGATGTCTTGCGCAAAGCTGGAACTGAAGTTGCCTTTACTGGAAAGTATTACGAGACCGAAACTATCGGTGTTTACAAGTGCAAAGCGTGTGCTGCCGAGCTATTTCGCAGCGAAAACAAATTCCACTCTGGCTGTGGTTGGCCCTCTTTCTATGCGCCCACAAAGGATGATGCCGTAATCCTCTTGGAAGATCGGTCTCTGGCGCCGCGAATTCGCACTGAGGTGCGATGCGCTTCTTGTGGTTCACATCTAGGGCATGTTTTTGAAGGCGAAGGTTATGCAGTCCCAACTGATCAGCGTTGGTGCATCAATTCTGTTGCCTTAGTTCTTGAACCAAAACAGAGCTAGCTACAGAACTTCAAGCGCTCTCCAGCAGTACCAGGCAACGTGGCTGCGATAGGGCGCGTACTTTCTGCCAATTTTCTCTAGTGCCTGAGGTTCTATTTCAGTTCGCATGCGGTGAATCTTCTCCCAACCACGGCGAACTCCTAGGTCTCCTACGGGCCAAATATCTGGGCGACCTAATTGAAACATTAAGAACATCTCGACTGTCCAGCGACCAATTCCAAAAAGCGGCAGGAGATGCTCCATGATCTCCTCGTCTCTTAGTCGGTGAAGTGATGAAATAGGAATCTCTTTTGTGAC
>RFMK01000125.1 GCA_009927705.1 Actinomycetota bacterium
GCGAGTAAAAGAAGCCTTGGAAAAAGAGCTCGGAAGATCGATTTCATTTGCCGTCTATAAAGGCGTAGGAAATTACTTATGCCTTCAGAAGATGAACGCCGACGATGGAACAGCAGATAGCGAAGTATTGGTAGATATCTCATCGCTGGAAAAAGATGCTCGTCGCTTACGAGAGTGGGCAGCTAAACCAGGAATTTCTGGTGATCGCGATGATGCACCCGATGTTGATCGACGAGTCTGGCTTGCTAATTCCACCTCTGGTCGCGAATGTGTTGGCGCAGATGAATGCAGATTTGGCAGCGAATGTTTTGCCGTTAACGCCAAAGCCAAAGCCCAGACCGCAGATATCGTGGTCACCAATCACACTCTGCTTGCAATAGAAATCGTCGATTCACATCCGATCCTTCCTGAACGCGATGCTGTCATTCTCGATGAAGCTCATGAGTTCATGGATCGCACAACGCAGGCAGTAACAGAAGAACTCACGTCGGGCCGCGTTGCCCGCGCCGCAAATATGGCCCGCAGACACATGCCTGGCAAGCTCTCCGATGCCTTCGTCAAAGCAGCGGAAGGATTTGGCGAAGCGATGGATGAGTATGGCCAGGAATATCGCATCCGTAGCGATGAAGAACGAAAGTTAAATGAACTTCCTGATGCGCTGGCTGCTCCGGTTCGAAAAATTAAAGAAGCGGCCGAGGCGGTCATCGCGTACATCAACGCCGATAGCGAGATTGTTGACCCCGATAGTTTGGCCGATCGCGCACGCGTCAAAGGCGCTGTCAATGAAATTAAAGTGACAGCCCAGAAGATGATGCGGATGGGCGAAGGACAAGTTCTCTGGTACGAACCGACATTTTCCACTTTATATCTTGCGCCACTTGCTGTTTCACATGTACTTCGCGAAAACCTCTTTACTCAAACTCCCGTGATTGCCACGAGCGCAACTCTCACCGTGGGAAAAAGTTTCGATCCGATTGCTCGCAGTCTTGGAATCCTCGCCACCGCTGATTCAGAGAGCGAAAGCGAAGAAGAATCTTCAATCGATCCTTCGAATGTCCAGATGCTCGATGTTGGTTCACCATTTGATTTCGCAAACCAAGGAATGCTCTACCTTCCTCGAGAAATTCCAGAGCCGGGTCGCGATGGGCCCAGTAAAGAAGCCCTTGTTGAATTAGGAGAGTTGATCGATGCCGCTGGCGGTCGCACCCTTGCACTCTTCTCGTCATGGCGTGGAGTTGAGATGGCTGACGAACATTTGCGACGGGTGCTTGCTGAATTACCAATCTCAATCATCACCCAGAAACGTGGCGATTCTGTGGGCTCGCTCGTCGAAAGATTTGCTGACGATCCAACATCGATTTTGCTCGGCACTATGAGTCTGTGGCAAGGCGTTGATGTTCCAGGCCCTTCGTGCACTTTGGTCGCGATTGATCGCATTCCTTTTCCACGTCCCGATGATCCCGTCATGTCAGCTCGCGCTGCGGAAGCCGACGCTGCGGGCGGCTCAGGATTTATGCAGGTCTCGCTACCAAGAGCCGCCTTGTTATTGGCGCAAGGAACTGGCCGATTGATCCGCTCGGTCGATGATCGCGGAGTTGTGGCTATCTTGGATTCAAGGATTATCAATAAGCGCTACGGCTCAATCTTGCTTAATTCAATGCCGCCGTTGTGGCGTACCAGTGATGGGAAGACAGTCAAGGAATCCTTGAAGCGCTTACACCAGCAATACGGCTCATAACTCTGCACAGTTTCGATTTTCCACAAATTCTCGCATCCTTGAGAGCTTCATAGTTTCGTTTGCCAGCATCGTGCGATGAAAAAAATCGCACTAGCAATCGCCCTTGCACTCTTAGCTTCTCCTTCAAGTTACGCGGAATGTAATGACGGTACATGTATTGATGTCAGTGCGGACCAGGAAGGCAAGGAAGTAGTAATCACGGTTAAGAAAGGCAAAGCAGGAAGTTCCAGCACATCATCACCGCGTGCTCGCACAACATCCTCGACTCGCAAGCCATGGATCCCGTGGTTACCAAAACCTGTGGAAACCCGAGCCGCTGCACCTCGACCAAAAGTTACGAGTAAACCTCGAATACGCACGATCTCTGGTTCTCAAATCTCAGATCAAGTTCGAAGCCTCTTGCCAACTGGAACAATCATTACTCAACCGCTAAAAGATCCGTTGATTCACGAGCCTGTTAATTTCATGACTACTGTTCCAACAAACTTCTCAACAGTCATTGTTGTACTTCGAATCCCCATCACGATTCATCTCACAGCGCTATATGTCTGGGATTTCGGGGATGGAAAGACTTTGGTGACGAAGTTTCCAGGCGCTCCCTACCCAGCGATGCTGAACCAGCACACTTATAGATCGGCCGGGGAGAAGAGAGCCTCACTTACTGTGCGTTGGAGCGGATTCTGGAGCGCGGGCGCAATGAGCGCACCCATCAATGGTTCGATCACTCAACGAATTGAGAAGGAACTCACCATCAGGCCAGCTAGAACCACCTTTATTTCATAGTTCTATACAGGTGGCGCTTTTCAACATTTTTCAAAAATTCGCCTAGCGAACCAAACGCGCTTTCCATGCTTCGCCCATGACAACACTTACCTCACCACATGACCTACTTTCTGCTATCCCTTTTGTCGTTGGCTTTAAGCCAGAAGAATCCATCATCCTCATTAGCGTTAAAGCAGACTCAGTTTCGATGGCAATGAGAATCGATTTTCCAATCTCGCTCGATGACGGCCAAATTGAGCTATTGATGTCACATCTCAAAAAAGATCGAGCTGAAGCAGTACTAGCAGTTTTCTACCTCCCACACTTTTCTACTGAGGCATCACTTGTGATTGATGCACTCTCAGGTGCGATTAAAAATCACGGTATGCAACTACGGGAATCTTTGGTTGTAAGTAACAACAGATGGCGATCATTGTTATGTAGCGACGAATCCTGTTGTCCCGAAAAGGGATCTCCTTTACCTGACATTCATCATTCCCGGATTGCGGTAGAACAAGTTGCGCTGGGTAAACCGCTTCCCTTTGAGAACATGGATGAGCTCGTGGCATCTCTTTCACCTCTTCCAGAGGATGTCGAAATTCGCGACCAGATTGCTTTGATTCCGAGGATTGATTACGAGACGGACCCACGCCCGCTCCAACGTGAAGGTGCGGAAGCGGTTATTGACTTCATGGCAGATTTCCAAGCCGATGGTTTATGTCGAGATAAGAAATTGATAGCACTCGTACTAGTTCGATTACTTGATCTTCAAGTTCGTGACTTTGCTCTAGGTAGCGTGACCGAAGAAACGATGACTCACTACTTCAACGCGTGGCGATGGTTAATGAGAATTGCTCCGGCCGGTTATGTTGCACCAGTCGCAACGCTCTTTGCAGCTGTCGCGTATGAAAGAGGAGATGGGGCGCTGGCGCAGCGCGCTCTCGATCGCGTCGAGGCCGACGACCCGGATTATGCAATGCTCATTCTCTTTCGAAAGGTTTTCTCGAGTGCATGGTCGCCGGATAACTTCGCTGCGATGAGAGCCGAGTTACATCCCAAGATTTGTGAGTCACTCTTCTCAGGTAGCATGAATGCATGAACATCGGCGTTCCTAAAGAGATCAAAAATAACGAATTCCGCGTAGCAATCACGCCTTCCGGAGTTCGAGAATTCATTAAACACAGACACTCTGTCTTTATCGAAACCAATGCGGGTACTGGCTCAGCCATCTCTGATGACGATTACCGCAAAGTCGGTGCCACGATTCTCTCCAGCGCCGATGAGGTGTGGGCAAAAACTGATCTCGTTCTCAAAGTTAAAGAGCCAATCGCTGCTGAATATTCACGGATGCGAAAAGATCAAGTTCTCTTCACTTATCTTCATCTCGCCGCTTCGCGCGAATGCACAGATGCGCTGATCAAGAGTGGAATAACTGCCATCGCTTACGAAACCGTCGAAGTAAATGGTGGCTTACCTCTCCTTGCTCCTATGAGTGAAGTTGCCGGACGTATGGCTGCTCAAGTAGGAGCCGCCGCTTTGCAGAAAAGCGCTGGCGGACGCGGAGTTCTTCTTGGTGGCGTACCTGGGGTTCGACCTGGAAAAGTTCTTGTCCTTGGCGGCGGCACCGCAGGTCTTGCTGCCGCAACGATTGCCCATGGCATGCGCGCTGACGTGACGGTTGTCGACGTTAATCAACGCAGGTTGGGCGAGATTGACCAGATCTTTGGCGGAACTGTTACGACGTTGATGTCCAATACCCATGAAATCGAGGAACAAGCCCTCGATGCTGATCTCATTATTGGCGCAGTCTTGGTTCATGGCGCAAAAGCCCCGAAATTAATCACCAACGACCTAGTAAAGAAAATGAAATCTGGAGCGGTGCTCGTTGATATTGCGATTGATCAGGGTGGCTGCTTTGAAGATTCCAAGCCCACCACTCACGCAGATCCGACTTTCAAAGTCCATGAGGCCCTTTTCTATTGTGTAGCAAATATGCCAGGCGCCGTGCCTTTCACCTCGACGTATGCGCTCTCTAACGCGACGTTGCCTTACTCATTAGCTCTGGCAAATAAAGGTTGGCGCGATGCGATTGCCCACGATCCTTCGCTCTTCAAAGGTTTGAACGTCCATGACGGAAAGGTTTACTACCGCGCAGTCGGGGAAGCGCATGGCTTACCCGTTTCAGAGTGGACTTTTTAACGGGC
>RFMK01000164.1 GCA_009927705.1 Actinomycetota bacterium
TGATCTGAGATTCAGTGGCATCAACAAGAGGCAGCCGTACTTTTCCGCCTGGAAGGCCCATCATGTTTAATGCTGCCTTGGTGAGAATTGCACCTTGAGTGCGGAATGTTCCCGTGTACACAGGCAAAAGTTTCTGGTGAATTTCAAGCGCTTTTGCCGAATTGCCGCTAAACCACGAATCAAGCATCACTCGCAGATCAGCACCGACTGTGTGGCCGCAAACGGAAACAAATCCAACGGCACCAACAGAAAGCAGCGGCAGATTCAAGATGTCATCGCCTGAATAGACTGGAATTCCACAACGTTTGATGACCCACGACGTTGATGCAACATCTCCTTTTGCATCTTTCAGAGCGACGATATTGGGATGTGAAGCTAATTTCACGATTGTGTCCGGCTCGATCGCAACTCCGGTTCGACCTGGGATGTCGTACAACATCACCGGGACTTTGGTCGCATCGGCCATCGCGCGAAAGTGTGCCTCGATTCCTGCTTGTGGTGGCTTGTTGTAATACGGAGTCACAACAAGTAGCCCGTCTGCTCCCGCATTAGCAGCCATCTCTGCTTGTTCTACCGAATGAGAAGTTTCATTATTGCCAGCGCCAGCAACAACTTTTGCTTTTCCATCAACAGCTTTGCGAACAACTTTGATGATTTCAATCTTTTCGTCATCGCTCGTAGTCGGTGCTTCCCCCGTTGTGCCGTTGACAACAATTCCGTCATGGCCAGTAGAAACGAGATGCTTAGGTAACTTCTCAACGCCCGCCCAATCGATGGAGAGATCATCCTTAAAAGGAGTGATCATTGCGGTCAGTAATCGACCGAATGGCGGCGTGATTGACATGCGCCAAGGCTACTACGCCACGGCTATGGGGCGACGCGACCTGATTTCTCGAATGCGGCGTAAGTAAGCGGCATCAACCGAGCGAAGTGTTCTTCCATCTTCTCGGCCACCATCTCGATTTCACGCTGTGGGTAGCTCGGAAAATGAGAACCTTCGCGACTTGTGCGAAGAGATAAGAAATTCATCAAAGCTCGAGCATTCATGGTCACATACATCGATGAGTACAACGCGACCGGCAGCACTGCACGAGCAACTTCGCGCGCAATACCAGCATCGAGCATCTTCTTGTAATTTGCGTATGCAACGGTGTAGGTCTCTTTCATAGCCGCGACCGAAACTTGATATTGTTCAGGCGTTCCATCAACAAATACATAATGACCTGTCTTGCCAGTCTGAACCAATTTTCGATCTTTATTTGGGATATAAAAGACTGGACTTAATTCGCGATAACGACCGCTCTCTTCGTTATAGGAAGCGATGCGATGACGCATGAATTCGCGGAAAACAAATATGGGAGCGCTGACAAAGAATGTCATCGAAGTGTGCTCGAAAGGTGAGCCGTGACGTTCGCGGGCTAAGTAGTTGATCAAGCCTGCGGAACGGGAAGGATCAGAGTTGATCTCCTCAAGGGAATTCTCGCCCGCAGTTGAGACGCGTGCCGCCCAAATTACATCCGCATCGTTAGCGCTCGACTTCACCAATTCAACAGTGACGTCATCGCGGAAGACGATCTCTGGATGCGCTGCAGCTTCACTCACGAGCGCGACCTTATCTATTCCATGGCAGTGCCTTGGGAATTTCTACGGCAGAATGTCTGCGTGTCACTCGAAGAAGGCTCATTTAACAAGCGTGCTGTGTTGCGCGACTCACTCGCAGTCGCCATCCCTGTTGGGACTTATGGAGCCGCTTTTGGAGCCGCATCAATAGCGGCTGGATTCTCGGTGCTTCAAACCTGTCTTCTCTCGCTTCTCTTATTTTCTGGCGCTTCACAATTTGCAGTCGTTGGAGTCATGGGAGCAGGTGGATCAGCTCTGAGTGCCATCGCTACCGGTTCACTATTGGGATTACGTAATGGGCTTTATGGAATGCGAATGTCGCCGCTCCTCAAGCTTCGCGGATTTAAGAAAATCATCGGCGCCCAACTCACAATTGATGAGTCCACTGGGGTAGCGATCGGACAAGAAGTTCGCGGAGCCCAAGCAAGTAGATATGGATTTTGGGCGACAGGTATCGGCGTCTACGTTTTCTGGAATCTCTTCACATTACTGGGGGCTTTGGGAGCACAATCGATTGGCGATCCTTCGGCTTGGGGACTTGATGCGGCGGTCCCTGCCGCATTCTTAGGGTTGGTCTGGCCACGGCTCGTGGATAAGAAGACAAAACTTGTTGCACTTTCAGCAATTGCACTTGCTTTAATTCTCATCCCAATTGCTCCTGCAGGTGTTCCCATCATCGCCACTGTTGTGATTGCAATTATTTTCGGTTGGAAGAAATCATGAGCGCGCTCTGGACTGCGACCCTCATCACAAGTTTCATTTGCTTTTTACTAAAAATCCTTGGCTATTCACTACCTGAATCGGTTCTAAATCGACCAGTTATCCAACGAATAAATTCATTGATTCCAATTGCACTGCTGAGCGCGCTTGTTGCTGTTCAAACTTTCGGTGCGGAGAAATCTGTGGTCATAGATCATCGCCTCGTCGGGGTGCTTGTAGCGGCCATTGCACTTCGATTTGGCGCGAATTTCCCGATAATGATGTTTCTTGCCGCTATCGCGTCAGCAATGACGTACAACTTCTAAACGAGCTTGAGCGCCTCGAGTTTCGCCTTCAAGTCGTTATCAGAAGGCTCAGTCATATGAGTTCCGTCAGGGAAAACGATTACTGGAATCGAGCGTTGACCACCATTAATTTCAATTACTTTCTCGGATGCTGAAGGATCTGCTTCAACATCGATGATTGTGTATTCAACGTTGAGTGAATCCATAAGGCGCTTTGAGCGACGGCAATCCCCGCACCAATCTGCGCTATACATAGTGATATTGCTCGACATCATTGCTCCGTTTCTCTTATAGATCCATGAGGTGTTCTAGGCCAAAAGTTAATCCTGGCGTCTTCACTACTTCACGAACTGCAAGAAGTACTCCAGGCATAAATCCAGTGCGGTCAATGGAATCATGACGAATCGAAAGCGTCTCACCTCGATCGCCAAGCAGTACTTCCTGATGCGCGACAAGTCCGCGTAAGCGAACAGAATGAACTGGAACATCGCCAACTTTCGCGCCGCGTGCACCTTCCGAGCCACTTGAAGTTTTATCTGGCATGGCCGGACGGGAAGCGCTCTTGCGGGCTTGGGTAATGAGATCGGCGGTTCGAGATGCTGTGCCTGAAGGAGCATCTGCTTTATCTGGATGATGGAGTTCAACGATTTCAACTGATTCAAAATAGCGCGCTGCCTTTGCGGCGAATTGCATCATCAAAACTGCGCCGAGGCCAAAGTTTGGGGCGATTACTGCTCCAACTTTTGGATTCTTCTCCAACCAACTCTTTACTAGGTTGAGTTTTGCATCATCAAAACCAGTTGTTCCCACGACTACATGAAT
>RFMK01000058.1 GCA_009927705.1 Actinomycetota bacterium
TCTGGTCGAAACTCATGATCTCGCCGTATACCAATTCACTTTTTCCAATGCGGCTCATTCGAGATCCCGTGTCTTCTTGGCTGAGGACAAGTGCGCCACTTACGGCGCCTTTGGCTCGACCCAGTTCCTCATGAGTTAAACCATTCTGGGCTACATCATGGAGGACATCACGAATAATCGACACTACCTCCGGGGCTTTTGTTGGATTACATCCTGCATAAAAACCAATGAACCCGCTGCCTGCGAATTGTTGGGCATACGAGTAGACGGAATATGCCAGACCTCGCTTCTCGCGTATCTCCTGGAAGAGTCGTGATGACATTCCCCCGCCGAGTGCAGCAGAGAGAACTCCCATTGCAAAGCGACGTTCATCGTCGCGAGCGACTCCAGGCATTCCAAGAAAAAGGTGCGCTTGTTCGGTTTTGCGATTCATCACGCCAACACGTTGTGATGCTGGATGTTTAAATTTGGTATTGGTACGCAGCGAGAAGTCGGTGCGTGGCCGATCTAAGAATTCATCACGAGAGAGCGCTTTGATTACTTGATCCACCACTTTTTGATGTTTGAGATTTCCTGCGACAGCCACAACGATATCTTGTGGCAAATAACGCTTCTTGTAATAGTTGAAAATCGCATTACGTGAAAGACTCTTGATGGATTTCGTGGTGCCGAGAATTGGTCTGCCAAGGGTCGAATCACCATAGAAAGTCTCGGCAAATAGTTCGTGCACTAAATCTGATGGGTCGTCATCGCGCATCGAGATCTCTTCTAGAACGACTTTACGTTCAGCATCGACATCTTCAGCGCGAGCTACAGATGAAGTGATGAGATCCGAGATGACGTCAATCGCGAGTGGAAGATTTGTGTCAATCACTCTTGCATAAAAGCAGGTGTATTCCTTGGAAGTAAAAGCGTTCATCTCACCGCCAACAGCTTCAATCGAGGATGAAATATCTAGCGCGCTGCGAGTTTTGGTGCCTTTAAACAACAGATGTTCTAGGAAGTGTGAAGCTCCAGCAACTTTCGGCGATTCATCACGTGATCCAACATTGACCCATATGCCATATGCGGCTGATCGAACGCCAGGAATTTCTTCCGTGACAATACGCAGACCGCTCGGAAGAACGGTCTTGCGTACAGTCATGACTTCGGTTGTTACTCGCTTGCTGATTCGGAAGCGTTCTCATCCAATACTGGGATGAGTGAGAGCTTGCCCTTGGGATCAATTTCACCGATCTCTACCTGGACTTTGTCGCCAACTTTCATAACGTCTTCGACATTCTCGATGCGCTTTCCACCATGCATCTTGCGTATCTGCGAGACGTGGAGCAAGCCATCTTTGCCTGGAAGAAGATTGATAAAAGCACCGAATGTCGCAAGCTTCACAACAGTTCCGTTATAGCGCTCGCCAACTTCTGGGAGCTTGGGATCTGCGATGGCAAGGACTTGGGCCTTTGCTGCATCTGCAGCAGTTCCATTTGTTGCGCCGATGAAAATCGTTCCATCATCTTCAATGGAGATTTCTGCACCAGTCTCTTCTTGAATCTGATTGATGACCTTGCCCTTTGGACCAATCACTGCGCCGATTTGATCGACTGGAATCTTGATCGAGATGATGCGTGGCGCAAGTGGATTCATCTCATCTGGGCGATCGATTGCATCATTCATGACATTGAGAATCGCAAGGCGCGCTTCCTTAGCTTGGTGGAGCGCTGCAGCAAGGACGCTGGCAGGAATTCCATCGAGCTTTGTATCGAGCTGGAGTGCGGTGACGAATTCTTTTGTTCCAGCGACTTTAAAGTCCATATCGCCGAATGCATCTTCAGCACCAAGAATGTCGGTGAGAGCGACATATTCAGTCTTGCCGTCAACGTCATCTGAGATCAGACCCATTGCAATACCTGCAACTGGCGCCTTCAAAGGAACGCCTGCGTTGAGGAGTGAGAGCGTTGAGGCGCAAACAGATCCCATCGATGTTGAGCCGTTAGATCCGAGAGCTTCGGAAACTTGGCGAATTGCATATGGGAACTCTTCGCGTGCAGGAAGCACTGGAAGAAGAGCGCGTTCTGCGAGCGCACCGTGACCGATTTCGCGGCGCTTCGGCGAACCAACTCGGCCAGTTTCTCCGGTGGAGTATGGCGGGAAGTTGTAGTTGTGCATATAACGTTTGTGGTCTTCAGGATTCAATGTGTCGAGTTGTTGTTCCATCTTCAACATATTGAGTGTGGTGATTCCAAGAATCTGAGTCTCGCCACGTTCGAAGATTGCTGAGCCGTGTACGCGAGGTACAACTTCTACTTCAGCAGTGAGTGGACGGATATCGCGAAGTCCGCGACCATCAATACGGATCTTGTCTCGAAGAACGCGTTGGCGAACCAACTTCTTGGTCAAAGAGCGGAAAGCGGCTGGAATCTCTTTCTCGCGACCTTCAAATGAAGCAGCAAGTGATTCATTTGTGGCAGCAGAGATACGATCAATCTCAGTCTCACGTTCTTGCTTACCAGAGATAGTGAGCGCCTTTGCAAGATCAGCTTTAGCTGCCTTCTCAACTGCTTCGAATACATCTGCTTGGTAATCCAAGAAGACTGGGAATTCTGCAGTTGGCTTTGCAGCAACTTTCGCAAGCTCTAGTTGTGCTTCGCAGAGGATGCGGATAAATGGTTTTGCAGCGTCAAGACCTTGTCCAACGATTTCTTCAGTTGGGGCTTGTGCTCCACCTTGGATGAGTCCAATTGTCTTAGTAGTAGCTTCTGCCTCAACCATCATGATTGCAACATCATCACCAGCGATGCGACCAGCGACGACCATGTCGAAGACTGCGCGCTCAAGATCGCTGTGATTAGGGAATGCCACCCATTGGCCATCAATGAGAGCAACACGTACTCCACCAATTGGGCCAGAAAATGGAAGTCCAGCAAGTTGCGTGGACATCGAAGCAGCGTTGATAGCAACTACGTCATACATGTGGTCTTGATTGAGTGCCATGACGGTCACAACAATCTGAACTTCGTTACGAAGTCCCTTGATAAATGATGGTCGTAGCGGACGATCGATAAGGCGACAGGTCAGAATCGCATCTTCCGATGGACGACCTTCGCGACGGAAGAATGATCCGGGGATCTTTCCGACTGCGTACATACGCTCTTCCACATCTACAGTGAGTGGGAAGAAGTCGAATTGTTCGCGTGGTGATTTAGATGCGGTTGTTGCTGAGAGCAACATCGAATCATCATCGAGGTACACAACTGCAGTTCCTGCAGCTTGGCGCGCAAGGCGACCGGTTTCAAAACGAATCTCTCGTTTTCCAAACTTTCCGTTGTCTATTGTTGCAACGGCAGACTTAACGTCTTGACCCTCCATGGGTCTCTCCTATTCTCTATTGCCAACACACGGCCAGAGAATGAATCTTCGATCGAAGCCCACGGCGTTCTTGTATAAATCCGTAAGCCACCACCGAGGACCAATCGTCCGGTGTTGTGTTGGGTTGAGTATTTAGTTTTTAAGCAAACTAT
>RFMK01000004.1 GCA_009927705.1 Actinomycetota bacterium
GATTGCTGGTCTTGCACTCAATAGATTGCCAGGGCTTGAAGATGAGATCAATCGAATGGTGAATGAGATGAAGGGAGCGAAATGACCAAGACAGATTGGGCGTACATTTCCAATGATCTTGTTTATGGTGCGCTCTTTGTTTACACAATCGCTTTCATTGTTTATACCTATGAGACTGCATTTGCCGTTAAGGCAAATAAAGAAGGAAGCTCGAGCGAGATTGATCGCACCAAGACTGCGAAGTCAGGTCGAATCGCCACAATCGTTTATGCGGTAGCCACAACTGTTTTACTTTTGGGTGTTATTGCTCGCGGTGTATCTGCAGGTCGAGTTCCATGGAGCAACATGTATGAGTTCTCGATTACTGGCGCACTCACATTCTCGTTGGCTTATCTAATTGTTGGTCGCAAATACGATCTTCGTTGGTTGGGTTTACCAATTTCTATTGCAGTACTACTAATTCTCGGAACAGCTATTACTTTGCTATATCGCCCAACCGCGCCGCTCGTGCCAGCATTGAAATCAACTTGGTTGGTGGTGCATGTTGCCGCTGCAATTCTTTCCGGCGGAGTCTTCTTACTTTCTAACACCATCGCTGGTACTTATTTATGGCTCGACAGCATGGAGCGCAAAGGTGAGCGCACGCCATTTGCAAAGCGCCTTCCATCGCTTGAAGTTCTCGATCAACTTTCCTATCGCCTCGTTGCATTCGTATTTCCGCTCTGGACTTTCGCCGTTATCGCTGGCGCAATCTGGGCCGAATCTGCGTGGGGACGTTATTGGGGCTGGGATCCCAAAGAAACATGGGCTTTTATTACCTGGATCTTGTACGCCGCTTATTTACATGCACGCGTGACTGCAGGCTGGAAAGGTCGTAAAGCTGCGTGGTTATGTCTGCTTGCTGGTTCCACATATCTCTTTAATTACATCTGGGTAAATGTGTGGGGCACAGGCCGCCACACCTATTCAGGCTTGTAATTAGACGTTCCGTAGACCTCAATATTTACTCCGAGTAATTTCATTTTGCGACATAATTTCCGCGGTTGCGTTGTGCGCAACTATTGATGAAGTTAAGAGCTGGTGACTCTTGCAAGCAATACTTCATCTGGAGCTGGTGACATGAAAAGCCCTGAGATTCTCTTGGGGCTTTTCCACATTTATTAACAATTCACAAAAAATATTTTTCTTCGTTTTTAAGCATGTAAAAAAGCGAACCTTTGCGCCGAGCTGGTGTGGCGTAATGGCAGCGTATCAACTTTCACCAAGTTGGAGGTGCGGGTTCAATTCCCGTCACCAGCTCCTTTTGGAAGTTTCAAAACTTTCAAAAGGGTGACAAAGAGGACTCGGGGCAACCCGAGTCCTTTCTTGTTAGGACAACCCGAATTTAGAGCGCTTACTTGGTTCGACTAGATACAACAATTCCGGGTGCTTACCAATGTATTTAGAAACGAAAGGACATAAAGGTTCAACAGATAGATTTTCTTGAGCAATTTCATTAAGTGCGAATTCAATAAGAGTCGTGCCAAGTCCTTTGCCACCGAATTTTGGATCAATCTCGGTGTGTGGAAAAACAATGACACCATCTTTCAACTTGTAATCAGCAAAGCCAGCTAATTCTCCATCAACATGGATATCAAACCGTGAAGCGGAAGATTGCGGGTAACAACAGTATTCATTAGAGCTTACGTAAGAAATCAGGGTTATCGTCGGGTGGAACGATCTTTCCTTTACGACGACGGCGACCATTGCCTTTAGGGCGACCAGCAATAATCCATGCGAGTGCGCCGATTCCAGGAACGAAGATGATGATCACGAGCCAGGCCCATTTTGGAAGGCTTCGGATCTGATTTTCTGGGGTACGCGAGCAATCAATGATGCTGAAAATCATCAATGCAAGAACGATGATGGTGGCGATTACTGCGA